>JALZEC010000201.1 GCA_030862235.1 Actinomycetota bacterium
ATGGCAATCGCCGACATGGACCGCGCCCTCTACGAGGACCGGACGCTGATCAAGCACATCGCCATGAGGCGAACGCTGTTCGTCTTCCCGAGGGAGGCCCTCGGGTACGCCCAGGCGGGAGCGTCCAATGCCGTCGCCCAACGCGAGCGCCGGCGCCTCATCAAGGAGGTTGAGGCGGCCCGTCTTCAGAAGGACGGTGCGGCCTGGCTGAACGCGGCCGCCGACGCCGTCCTCAGCACGTTGTCGGACGGGCGCCAGGCCACCTGGTCGGAGCTGCGTGAGGAACTGCCGGTCCTCGCCGGCTCGCTGACGTACGGAGAGGGAAGGTCGTGGGGCGGCAAGATGGCGGTCGGCCCTCGAGTCCTGACCGTCCTGTCCGCCGCCGGGCAGATCGTGCGCGCGTCCAACGCGGGCGGCTGGACATCCTCGCGGCCCCGTTGGTCGTCCATGGCGCACTGGCTCGGGGCGCCTCTGGAGCCTCCTTCGGAAGCAGAGGGCGTGGCATGGCTCGTCCGGGAGTGGTTGGGGGCGTTCGGCCCCGGATCGGCCAACGACATCAAGTGGTGGCTCGGCTCGACCGTCGCCGCTGTGCGGCGGGCCCTCGCCGACGTGCACGCCGTCGAGGTCGACGTCGACGGAAGGACCGGCTACGTCCTGCCCGACGATGTCGAGCCAGCCGAGCCGGTCGAACCCTGGGCCGCCCTCCTACCTCCCCTGGACCCAACCACCATGGGCTGGTCGGAGCGGGACTGGTACCTGGGGCCCCACAAGGGCCAGATATTCGACACCGCCGGCAACGCCGGTCCGACGATCTGGTGGGACGGGCGGATAGTTGGCGGCTGGCGTCAGACGGAGACGGGCGAGGTCGTCCTCCAGCTCCTCGAGGACGTTGGCGCCGACGCCCGGCGCGCCATCACGGACGAGGCCGACCGCCTCGACGGCTTTCTGGCGGGCACCCGCGTGCTGCCCCGGTTCCCATCGCCGCTGTGGCGGGAAGCGTCAGCGCCGAACGGATGACGGTCGGCAAGGCGGTCGCCGCCTCCGAGACGACGGACCAGGTGTTCGGGGTCGGCCGTGATCCGGGGCGATCCGCCTGAAGGGGTCTAGGATGAGCCCGCTTGGGGCGGAGCTATCTGATCACGGGCGGCGCCGGCTTCATCGGGTCTCATCTTGTGGACTCGTTGCTGCAGGCTGGCAACGTCGTCGTCGCCCTTGACAACCTGTCGACCGGCCGCTTGCGGAACCTCGACGCAGCTGGCAACAACCCCAACTTCATCTTCCGTCATGGGTCGATGCTCGATGAGCTGCTCGTTGACGAGCTGGTGAACGAGTGCGACGTCGTCGTGCACCTCGCCGCCGCCGTCGGGGTCAAGCTCATCATCGAGCACCCTCTTCGCTCGTTCACCACCAACATCCGCGGCTCGGAGATCGTGCTCGAGGCGGCTCACCGCTACCGGCGCCAGACCCTTCTGGTCAGCACGTCGGAGATCTACGGCAAGAACAGCGCGGTTCCTCTCCCCGAGACCGCCGACCGGGTCCTCGGCTCGCCGACCATCGTCCGCTGGGCCTACAGCACGGCCAAGGCGGTCGACGAGATCCTCGCCTACGCCTACCACCGCGAGAAGGGGCTTCCGACGACCGTTGTGCGCCTGTTCAACACTGTGGGCCCGCGGCAGACTGCCGCGTACGGGATGGTGATACCGAACCTGGTCCGTCAGGCACTGGCCGGAAAGCCGCTGACCGTGCACGGCGACGGCCTCCAGACTCGCTGCTTCTGCCACGTCACCGACGTCGTTGATGCTCTCCTTCGCCTGCTGGCTGAGCCTGCCGCTATCGGCGAGGTGTTCAACGTCGGGAGCCAGGAGGAGATCTCGATCCTCGAGCTGGCGCAGCGGATCGTCGAGCAAACGGGGAGCCGTTCGGCGATCAAGCTCGTCCCGTACCGGGACGCCTACGCCGAGGGTTTCGAGGACATGCGGCGCCGGGTGCCCGACACCGCGAAGATCCGATCGCTCACCGGCTGGGAGCCGACTCGACGTCTCGACAACATGCTCGCCGAGACGATCGCCGAAGCGATGGCCGAGCAGACGGAGTTTGCAAGCGGACAGCGCTGACCGTGCCTCCCTGGGCCGCCGCCTTCTTCATTGCACTCGGCCTGACCCTTCTGACGGTGCCGCTGTTGGCGCGGGTCGCGATCGCCACTGACTTCGTAGACCGCCCCGCCAGCCGCAAGAGCCACACCCGACCTGTGCCCTATCTCGGGGGCGTAGCGCTGATCTTCGGGGTGCTGACCGCCATTCTCGCCGAGGGGCGGCTACCAGCGAGGATCGGCGGCGTCGCCCTCGGCGCGGCGTTGATCGGCACGCTCGGCCTGCTCGACGACGACCGCACGCTTCATGCGGGCCTGCGGTTCCTGGCGGAGATGAGCGCGGCCGGACTCGCAGTCGCCCTCGGCCTCCGCATCCATGCCACGGGTGTTGTCGCCGTGGACATCCTCCTCACGGTGATCTGGATCGTCGGCATCACGAACGCGATCAACCTGATCGACAACATGGATGGTTTGGCCGCCGGCGTGACCGCGATCGCGGCTGGCGGGCTGTTCTGGCTCAGCCTGGTCAGCGGTCAAGAGGTCACCGCCACCGTGGCGGCGGCGCTGATCGGCGCGTGCCTCGCGTTTCTCGTGTACAACCGCCGCCCGGCGCAGGTGTTCATGGGAGACTCGGGCAGCCTCTTCTTGGGCTTCGTCCTCGCCGTGCTCACCGTCGACGTCGACCCGGCGCTCGCTCCTCCGGCGAGCTTCGCCGTCCCCCTCATCCTCCTGGCCCTGCCGATCCTCGACACGACAACAGTCACGCTTGCCCGGCTTCGGCGGGCCAAGCCGGTCTCGGAGGGGGGGAAGGACCACCTCTCGCACCGCCTGGTGAAGCTCGGCTTCTCCCCGGGACGGGCGGTGCTCCTTCTGATCGCAGTCGAAGCCGTCCTGGCCTCCGTAGCCGTTCTGACGGGGCGCCGGGTGCTGCCCCTTGGCGCGGCCGTCGCCAGCGTCGTCGCCGTCCTTGGTGCACTCTCCCTGTACACCTCCCGAGCGCAGGTCTACGCCGAGGGCGTTGTCGGCCTTTCCCGGCGCGTCAGGGGCGTACTCGCAGGGTCTGCCCTCGCCTTGTTCATCCTCGCCGCGCCGGCCTTGGTCGCCCTGGCGCGCGCCCAGGGCCCGGCGGTGCGAGCATCGGAAGTCGCGGCTGCCGCCCTGAGCTCGCTCGGCGAGGGCGACCTTCAGCGCGGGAGGGACCAGCTGCAAGCGGCGAGCGCGTTGTTCCACCGGGCCGAGTCACGCCTCGACTCGCCACTTGTCTCGGTGGGTCTCGTCGTTCCAGGACTCTCGTCCAACGTCGCCGCGACTCGAACGCTCGTCGAGCTGGCCTCGGAGCTGACCGCGGATACCGCTCGGGTCGCGAGCCTGGCCCAGGCGGCCGCAGTTCCCATCACCCCGTCGACCCCCCCGCTGGCAGACGCCGAGCGCCTCGCCCCGGTGCTGGCCGACGCCTCGCGACTGCTGCGCTCGGTTGAGGACGACGTGCTCGCAGCCGCTCGCCGGCCGTACATCGTGCCCAGCCTGCGCAAAGCGATGGACAGTTTCGCCGCGGCGACGAGAAGTGCGCGACGTCACAGCGAACAAGCCGCCGTCGTGGCGAACCAGCTCCCTGGGCTGCTTGGCGCCCACGGCGAACGCCGCTACCTGCTCGTGTCTCAGGACGGGGATGCCCTCCAGGGCGTAGGTGGCTCGGTCACGACGTGGGCCGAGTTGATCGCGAGCGGCAACTCGCTCCGTGCCGAGCACTTGACCGCGCGCGCGAACGCCGACTCAACACCTATCGACTGGAACGCTGCCATCACCTCGCCCGACTTCCCCACGGTCGCCGAGCAGATGCGCACTCTCTACGAAAAGGAGGCTGGACGAGCCGTCGACGGGGTGCTTGCGATGGATGCGTCGGGCTTGTCGGCGCTGCAGCAGCTCATCGGGCCCGCCAACTCTCCTGCGTCTGCCGGAAGCGCGTCTCCGGTCCCGTCGATCTGGGCCTCAGCGCTCAGCTCGCCTCTGGGGACGGCCGGTACCGTCGGCCGGGTGCTCGGGGACGCCGCCCGCCGCGGCCACCTGATGCTGTACCTCGCCGATCCTCCCGAGCAGGAGCTGGCGGTGAGGCTGGGAGCCGACGGCGGAGTGCCCATGGGCAGCGAGGAGGCGCTCCTCGTCGTGAACCGAAGCCCGGCGGCCACCGAGGATGCCACCGATCTACGGCGTCGGGTGCGCTACGAAGTCCGAGTGGACCCGTCCGCTGAGACCGCCGACATTGTCGGACAGCTCGAGGTCAGCCTGACCAACTCGGGCGGCTCGGTTGGGCCTCGTCAGGACGAGCACGGGGTCGGCCTGACCACCCAGCTGTCGGTGTTCAGCCCGCTGGCCACCCGGGGCGCGACCTTGGATGGGACCGGCCTTCCGTTGGATTCCCGCCAGCTCCTCGGACGTCGGGTGGAAGCTGCCTCGCTCACGGTTCCCGAGGAAGGGACGCGCACCGTCCGGCTGCGGCTGGAGGGCGTGGCTCGACTCACCGCCCCCGGCTGGTACGGCTTGAGGTTCCTGCGCCAACCCGCGTTGGTGCCCGACGAGATCGAGGTGGCGATCGCAGTGCCGAAGGGATGGCGGATTGCCGAAGCCCACGGTCTGGAGCGGAGCGCCGAGCGTGTAGCGAGGAGCCGGTTGGACGAGCGTCGCCAGCACACCCTCTGGGTGCGGCTGGAGCGTTCGGGTTGGGCCCGCGTCTGGAGCAAGCACGTTAGCGACTGAGGCGCAACCGCAGTTGGTAGGCTCCCGCTGGAGGGCGGACGACAAGGCAGGGAAACGTGGTCAGATGGGTGACCGGCGGGATTGCACTATTGCTGTACGTCTTCGGCTTCAGCCTCGTTGCCGCCCGCGCCGACGCCTGTGTGGGGGGTGAGTGTGGCTCGACGGCGGCCGAGGCGGTGGTGGTCAGTGCGCCCGAGGACGCCTCCGCCCCCGCTCGCCGCGCGCCCCTGGCCAAGAGCGACAGCGCGTCGATCGTCCCGACCGCCGGCGTGATCGCCGGCCTCGCCATCGTCGGTCTCACGCTGACCCACATCGCCGTTCGCCGACGCTCGGAGCTCGTGGTTCACGGCCCTGCCATCGACATCCTCATCTCGGCCGGCTCCACGCACGGCGAGGGACAGGGGTTTCCGCCGGTTGCGGTACGCCTCGGCGCCACGGACACCGGCTGACCTGACGATCCCCTCAGCGTCGCCGCCGTCTCGCCGGCCTTAGCCGTCCCCTGACGCTTACCGCCGCTTGCTGAACCGCCGGCTGGCGCGCTTGCCGTTCCTGGTTTTCACGTCCGACCCGTTGTCCGCGTGCTCCGAGTCTCTGCCGTAGCCCCCGTAGTAGTAGGCGTAGCCGTAACCGCCTTCGGTGCTCATTCCGTTGAGCACCAACCCGACCATCGGGGCACCCACCTGCCGGAGCAGCTCCGCCGCCCGCGCCAGCTGCTTCTTGCCGGTCGCGCCAGCGGTGACGACGAGGAGCGTCCCGTCCACCCGCGACGAGAGCACAGCGGCGTCGGTGACGGGAAGGACGGGCGGGCAGTCGAGCAGGACGACGTCGGTGTTCGTCCGGATCGCCGAGAGGATCTTGTCCGTCCTCGGCGACGCCAGGAGCTCAGAAGGATTGGGCGCGAGCGGCCCGGACCCCAGGAGCATCACGCGCGGCTCGTCCGGCACGGGCTGGCACGCGTTCGAAAGGCTGGCTTCGCCCAGGAGCACGGACGTGAACCCAACCGTATTGGACAGTCCGAAGAACTGGTGGATGCGCGGCCGCCGCAGGTCCGCATCGACCAGCAGCACGCGCTTCCCCGCCCGGGCCAAGGCGATGGCGAGGTTGGCGCAGGTCGTTGTCTTGCCTTCCGCAGCCGACGGACTCGTGACCTGGATGAGCTGCATCGAGCGATCCAGTCCCGCGAAGCCGATCGAGGTCCGCAACGTGCGGTACGCCTCTGCCGGCGCCGACGTCGGCGAGGCCTTGGAGACGAGCATGACCTCGCCCCGCTTCCACCCCGGGACGACGGGGATGAGACCGAGAACCGGGAGGTTGGGGACGACCCTCTCCAGGTCTTCTTTGGTCTTGATGGAGTCATCTAGGTGCTCGAAAAGGAACGCCAGCGCGACTCCGAAGACGAGTCCCGCGCCGAGACCCAGCAGACCGTTCCGCACAGGCCGAGGGCGAATTGGGTCAGTCGGGACGCGGGCCCGCGAACTGAGCTTTGCCCCGCCGTTCTTCAAGGCGGAGTCAACCTGGAGCTGGTCGAGCTTCTGCTTGAAGGGTGTTTGCTGGGAGATCTTCACGTCGCGGTCCCGCTGCAGGCTGTCGCGCTGACCGCAGTTGGGAGGCGGGTTGTTGCCCGTACAAGGTGGGATGGCGGCAATCCGCTCGGCCAGCTCGTCAATTTCCTTCTGGAGGGCGTCGACCTTCTGCTGAAGCTCCTGCCCGACCGCGAACAGGGCGTCGACCGCCTGCTGGCGCCGGTAGTCGATATAGGACTCCGCATAGGTATTCGTGATGAGCGCCGCGTCGCCGGGATTCGTGCTCTCCGCTCGCACTTCGATGACCGACGTCTGTCCGACCGCGAGTGCTGTGACCCGCGGTGCCACGCCGATCCTCTTCCGAACCTCCTCTCGGACGGGTTCGCTCTGGATCTCCTGGATCTCGGTCTGGACGAAAGTGGGGTCAAGCCGCAGACCGGACTGGTCGAAAGGTGACTGCGTCGCCTCCAGGCGCAAGCGAGCTCGCCCCTCGTACACCGGTGTCTGCACCATTGAGATGCCGACCGCCGTCCCGACGACGACCAAGCTGACGAAGATGATGACGAGCTTCCGACGGCGGACGACCGCGACGTAGTCCGCCAGCTGCCTCCCTTGGCTCTCGTTCAGCATGATCCCCCGGTGGTCGGAACCCGCCAACCCCCCGTCCGTGCCCCCTTCATCCGATTAGCCAAGCCTCGCGAGGGACCGCCCGACTACTCGGCTTACGATCTCGAACTCGGGCGGGGAGCGGCCTCAATGCCATGCCTGGTTTCGCATCTCGGACGGTGCTGGGCGTTGGACGAGGGATACGGTAGCCCGGTGGATCGCGAGCCACCGCGCGTAACGGTCTGCGTACCGGTGAGAAACGGAGAGCGCACACTTCGTCGCGCACTTGGCAATATCGTCGCTCAGACCTACACCAACCTCGAGATCCTCATCTCCGACAACTGTTCGACGGACGGCACGCTCGCGATCATCGAGGAGTTCGCACGAGAGGATCCGAGGATTCGGTGCCTCCAGCAGCCGAAGGTCTTGACCGCGTGGCAGCACTTTTGCGTCGTTGCCGCTCGCGTTCGCACTGAGTACCTCATGTGGGCCGCCGACGACGACCTGCGAGGCGACAACTACATCGAGGAGCTCGTCGCTGCTCTCGAAAGCCATCCGAAAGCCGTGCTCGCGTTCGGCTCCGTCGTCCAGTTCTATGAGGATGATGACAGCCGTGCCCCCGTCACCTCAATGGGAAGAGACTACGGGTGGGACGGGGACTCACGGTTCGCGCAGGTGGCAGGCTTGTTCCGAAAGTGCGCCCGGTTCTACGGCCTTCACCGGACGTCCTGCGTCCACGACTATCCCTGGTGGGAGACCGACACCGCGTATGGGCCCGACGTGGCGTTCCTCCTCTACGCTCGCATGCGCGGCGAATTCCTGTATGTCCCGGGGCCCGTCTTCTACCAGGCCGTTCCCAGGGGAACGTACAGCGCCGCGACTCGTGCCCGCGACCACTATTTCAGCGCCCCGCCTCGACTCGCCCTCGTCCTGCTCGCCTGGTGCTGCACGAAGGCGGCGACGGTCGCGGCACGGCTGGAGTCCCTCCCCCCTCGTCGGTTTCGCACGCTCGTCCTCACCTACTGCATCCTCAAGTTCGATCACACCAAGATCTGGCTCTTCCCCCGCCTCCCTCGACCGGTCGTCGCCGCGTGGCGGCGCTACCGATCCCGAGTCGACCGGCATCAGTCCCGTGAAGCCGCGGCTTCGGACGCGACCTCCCCGGTGACCCCCTCCCTGCCCGCCGGCCGAGAGTCTCTGACCCCTCGCCCGCTGGCGCCCCTCCCGTGGTGACCATCGCGGGGGAGGTGGAATTGACCCCCGTCCCGGCGTGACCGGCGCCGAGCCTCGGAACTGCTCCGAGTGAACCACTGATGTCTGGGCGAGACGCGCCGTCGCCGGTTGATCGTCAAGCCACGTTCCTGAGGGCTACCGTCTCGATCACCGCCTGTCGAGCCGCTTCCATCGTGCTCGCTTCCGTTGTCGCCATCCTCACCGCACGTGAGCTCGGACCTGCGGGCAGAGGTGCCTTCGTCCTCCTCCTGACGATCGCTTCCGTCACAGCTGTCGTCTGCACATTCGGCATGAACCTGGCCGGGCGCGTTCATATGGTTGCCGCGTCCGATCCGATACCACTGAACGAGTATTGCGGCCTGTCGATGGTGCTCGCCCTCTTGTCCGCGTTGGTCAGTGGCATCGCCGGCGCCACGCTGTTGCCGTCAGCGGGCGTGCGCGTGAGCGCCGCCGAGCTTCTCCTCTTCAGCACCCTGGGCACCACGCTGCTGACCCAACTGGTCCTCACCGACGCTCTCAACGCGTTTGGGTTCACGGTCCTTGCCGCGAGAGTCGAAGTGGGGGGCTTTCTGATCCAAGTTGTCATGGTCACGTCACTTGTCGTCGCCGGTGTCGAGCGATTCCAGCTCTACGTCATCGCGGTGGTGCTGTCGGGGGTGTTCCAGTCAGCGGCTGCACTGTTCCTACTGCGAAGAAGGGTGGGACCTATCCGTCCTCGCTACCACTATGGGCACTGGCGGCGGCTGATCAGGACGGGTTCTCCCGGAATGCCTTCGACCCTCAGCCAGCTCCTCACGCTGCGCGTCGATCGGTATCTGGTCGGTGCCTTCCTCAACCCGGCCGCCGTCGGTGTGTACTCGGTGGCGTCAACGGTGCCGGAGTTCTTGCGGGTGGTGCCGATGGCACTCGGACAGTCGGTGTTCTACGGCGTGGCATCGAACACGAGCACCGCCGCGAGCATCCGGCGGGCGATGTTGACCTGCCTGGCCGCAACGACCGGGCTGGCCATGGCGATCTTCGTCGTCGCACCGGTCGCCGTGGCTACGGTGTTCGGTCGGGAGTTCAGCGGGGCAGTGACCCCGCTGCGCATCCTCCTGCTCGCAGAGATCGGCATGATCTTCTTCCATGTGGAGGGCTCGGTTCTGGGCGGCCAAGGAAGACTGTCGGCGGGCGGGATTGCCGCGGCGGCTGGCTTCGTCCTCGTTCTGATCGGCGATCTGCTCCTGATCCCGGCCTTCGACCTGGCTGGAGCGGCATGGGCCAGCGTCATCGCCTACTCGGCGATGGGACTGATCGTCCATCGGTTGGTCCGGTCGGGGGCGGCTGGGAAAGCTCGGGGCACAGCATGAGCGGGACGGGGCCGAACGCCCCCGGTCGCCGGGGCCGGGTCGGGCCGGCGGCTAGGGTCTGATCGATGGGCACGCCTGCTCGGCCTATCGCCCGTGCTCACCATCGAGTCGCATCGGGCCTCGTTCGACCTCGATGACCCACCCGTTTTGGAGTCGGCGCCGGGTTCTGGTTACCGGTCACACCGGATTCAAGGGGGCGTGGCTATCGTTGTGGCTCCAACGCATGGGCGCCGTCGTCACCGGTTTCGGTCTTCCGCCCGAGGATCCCGGTTCCACATTTCCCTCGCTGGCTCCCTGGCCAGGTCTGCAATCCCATCTCGGTGACATCCGCGACGCCGGCGCTGTAGCTGAGGTGCTGGCCCGCAGCGACCCCGAAGTGGTGTTCCATCTGGCCGCCCAGGCGCTCGTCCACCGCGGCTACCAGCATCCGTTTGACACCTATCACACGAATGTGATCGGTGCCGCGAACCTGCTCAGCCAGCTACACGCGTGTCCCAGCCTGCGGACAGTCGTTGTGGTGACGAGCGACAAGGTCTACGAGAACAACGGCGAAAGAAGAGCGTTCGTCGAACGGGACCGTCTCAGGGGCAACGATCCGTACAGCTCCTCGAAGGCGCTCACCGAATTGCTCGTTGCCGGCTGGCGGCACTGCCGACCAGCGGGCTGCGACATCGCCATCAGCACCGCCCGGGCGGGCAATGTGATCGGCGGCGGCGATCGGGCGCCAGATCGGCTGCTGCCCGACGCATGGCGGGCGCTCGAGGCCGGGCGGCCCCTCGCCCTCCGGTTCCCCGAGGCGACTCGCCCCTGGCAGTTCGTGCTCGAACCCCTTTACGGGTATCTGCTGCTCGCTGAGCACCTGACAACCGAGCCCGCCGAGGCTCCCCAGGCTGTCAACTTCGGCCCCGAGCCGGATTGCTCCCGGCCGGTACGTGAGGTGGTTGACGCAGTGTTCAAGTTCGCGGGAACCGGTACGTGGCAGCTGGCGGAGGCGGCGTCCTTCCCTGAGGCGAGCTCGCTGCACCTCGACGTCAGCC
Source organism: Actinomycetota bacterium (assembly GCA_030862235.1). GTDB lineage: Bacteria > Actinomycetota > Acidimicrobiia > Acidimicrobiales > AC-14 > JALZEC01. Next base: position 10,592 of record JALZEC010000201.1, read on the forward strand.
TGGCCCGAGAGGCGCTCGGCTGGGCTCCGCGGCTTTCACTGGACGTCGCCCTCGCGTGGACGGTTGAGTGGTGGCGCGCGCGGGACCAAGGTGCCGACCTCCGCGAGCTTGCCAGCGCTCAGATCGCGGCCTACGAGGATCTGATTCCGGCCTGAGTAGTGAGCTCGTAGGCAACATTGTCGGAGTGGACGACTGACCCGGAGAAGAGAGATGCACGTTGCAGTTTGAACCACCCCCCTCCGGTGAGAACCCAACAGACGATGGAATGAGCGCTCATCACGGGGACGGGACCACGTCTCCCTCCGCCCCGACCCTCGGGCACTTGCCGCCCCGCCTCATGACGATCGACCTCGACCGGGCCGTCGTGGAGCTCCAAACAGAAGAAGGGTTTCAGACCGTCGCCTTCTCCAGCCCCCAGGCCTTCGATCTCGTCTCCAAGGTATGGCTCCGGGTCGGGTGGGACACGAAGCACGTCTACAGCTTCACGTGGATGGGAAGACCGGTCATCCAGCTCCCAGAGGACCTCGTCCGCATCCAGGAGGTCGTGTATCGGATCCGCCCCGACGTGATCATCGAGACGGGGATCGCACACGGCGGGGGCTTGGTCTACTACGCGAGCCTGTGTAAGGCGATGGGCAAAGGACGGGTCATCGGTGTCGACCGCGAGATACGTCCCCACAATCGAATGGAGATCGAAGCTCACGAGCTCTTCGAATACATCACCCTGATAGAGGGAAACTCGGTAGATCCTGCCGTCGTCGCGCAGGTGGCTTCCTTGGTGAAGCCCGGGGAGACTGTGCTCGTCACATTGGACAGCGACCACACCAAGGCACATGTCCTGGCTGAGCTGGAGGCATACGCGCCACTCGTCTCCGTTGGCTCCTACATCATCGCTGCCGATGGCATCATGGCCGAGCTCGCGGGCGCGCCTCGGACCACACCGGATTGGGCCTGGAACAACCCCAGGGCGGCGGCGGCGGAGTTCGCTCAGAACTCGGACGACTTCGTTCTCGACACGCCGAGCCCTGTCTTCAACGAGGGTGTCACCACCGGGACAGTGTCGTACTGGTCCGGGGGCTGGCTTCGAAGGCTGAGGTGAGCGGCCTCACGATCCTGGGAGGCACCGGCTTCATCGGATCGCACCTCGTCAGACGTCTCCGAGCGATGGGCGTCGAGCACCAGAAGCCGGAGCGGGGCGCTGACCTGCGCGGTCAGGACCTCGGGTGCCTGGTGTACTGCGTCGGCATCACTGCCGATTTTAGGCAACGCCTCCTGGAGACGGTGGATGCCCATGTGTGCCACCTTGTCTCGCTCCTCCGGGACTCTCAGGTGAGCGCAATCGTCTACCTGTCGTCGACTCGCGTCTACCGCAGGACGTCCTCGCCTGCCCTCGAGACCGATCCGGTCGTGCTCAGTCCGCTGGACCACGAGGATGTCTACGACATTTCGAAGGTGATGGGCGAGGCGGTGACGCTCGCGCAGCCGGGACGCGTCCACGTCCTCCGCCTCTCCAACGTGTATGGAAACGATACGAGATCGGTCAATTTCCTCTCGAGCCTCCTTCGCGATGCCGTCCTGACGGGTGACGTCGTGCTTCGAACCTCGCCCACGTCTGTGAAGGACTACGTGAGCATCGATGACGTGGTTGACGTCATCGTGCAGGTGGCCGGGCAGGGCACGCGCCCCATCTACAACGTGGCCAGCGGTCGTAACGTGAGCCACCAAGCGTTGGTCGATCGCATCCAGGAGCTAACGGGTTGTCGCGTGAGCACAACGTCCGGGGCGCCCGAGGTGGCGCAGCCGCTGATCAGCATTCGCAATCTGCAGGACGAGTTCGACTACCGCCCGGCGAGCGTCCTAGACGATCTCCCGTCGCTCGTACAGGCGTTCACCGAGGCCGCTTCCGGTCCGTCGCCTCGTTGAGACCGTGAGAGTGTGTCTGCTACCGATCCTCGGCCGACTCGAGGAGGGGCAGGCCCCGGTCTCGGGCTGAGACCAGTTTCGGGACGGCGGGCCACGTGATGGCGAGCGACGGGTCATCCCAACGGACGCCACGTGACGTCTCGGGACGGTACGGCGTCGAGATCTGGTAGAAGAGCTCCGAGGCCGCCTCGAGTGTGAGGAACCCGTGGGCGCACCCTTCCGGGATGTACAGCGCACGGTGGTTGTCCGCACTCATCTCCACTCCGGTCCAGAGACCGTAGGTCCGCGACGTGGCTCGAAGGTCGACTGCGACATCGAATACGCGACCGCGGGTGCAGCGTACGAGCTTCGCCTCCTCGTGGGGCGCGGCCTGATAGTGCAACCCCCGCAACACGCCGGCGGGAGCGTTGTAGGACACGCTGGATTGAGCGACGCATGGGTTCAGCCCTCGACTCGTGAACTCGTCCGCACAAAACGTTCGGGCAAAGAAGCCGCGCTCGTCCTCCAGCGGTTCCACGTCGATCACATAGCAGCCATCGACCTCGGTCTCGCGAAGGATCATGGGTGCACCTGGACCGCGGGGATGGGTGTCACGAATCGGCCGCCCCACTCGCGGATACCCGACATCTGATCCATGATCTCTCCCCGCAGGTTCCACGGCAGGATCAAGAGGTAATGAGGGCGCGTCTCGAACACCCGCTCCGGTGAGTAGATGGGGATGTGTGTCCCGGGCAGGAACTTCCCCTGCTTGTGAGGGCTTCGATCGACAACGTAGGCGATGTCGTCGGGCGATAGCTGGCAGTAGTTCAGCAACGTGTTTCCTTTCGCGGCAGCCCCGTAGGCGACGATGGTCTCGCCTTGCGCCTTCGCACTCGAGATGAGTTCGAGCAGCGAACGGCGACAGGCGTCGGCACGCCTCTGGAAGCCGGAATAGGTCTCGGCTCGGGAGATCCCCACCTCCTGCTCTGCCTTCCGAGCGGCCAGGAGTCGCACAGACGCCCCGCGCCGTCCGCCTGGGTCCGCCCAGATCCGAAGGCTGCCACCGTGCGTGGACAGCTCCTCGACATCGAAGACGTTGAGACCGTGACGAACGAGAACTTGTTCCGCAGTGAAGAGTGAAAAGTAGGAAAGGTGCTCGTGGTAGATGGTGTCGAACTGAACGTTGGTGATCAGTTGGAGGAGGGAGGGCACCTCGATGGTGACAACGCCGTCGGGGTGAAGGATCTGACTGATCCCCGCGACGAAGTCGTCAAGATCAGGCACGTGGGCGAGGACGTTGTTCGCCACCACCAGGTCTGCTTTGAGCCCTCGTCCCGACAGCTCGCGGGCCTTGCCGGTGCCGAAGAACGCCATCTCCGTAGGGATGCCGGCCTCGATTGCCACTTTGGCGACGTTCCATGCCGGCTCCACTCCTAGGACGGAGGTGCCCCGGGCAAGGAAGTGTCGAAGTAGGTAGCCGTCGTTGCTGGCTACCTCGACCACGAGGCTGCGCTCGGTAAGACCCAACGTCCGGCACGCCTCTTCCGCGAAGCGTCGGGCGTGTTCAACCCAGGTCGTCGAATAGGAGGAGAAGTAGGCGTAGTGGTTGAAGATCTCTTCGGGGGCGACGACCACGTCCAGCTGCACGAGGAGGCACCGGTCGCATACCAGCGCGTGTAGCGGATAACGCGGCTCGTCCTCATCTAGCTCGCGGAACTTGAGGTAGGAGTTGGCAAGCGGCATGTGTCCGAGGTCTATGAACGTCCGGGTCACCTCGGCGCCGCAGCAGCGGCAGATCACGGCAATGTCCTAGGCGAGATTCTCATGGACCTCCAGTTGCCGTCGTAAGAGCGCATCTGCGGACCTCAGGTGATCGATCGGGCGACGCTGCGGTAGAGGCGGGGGCTCGAGACGAGGAAGAGGGCCCGCAGGCTGTGCCCACTGAGCGGTCGCCCCGTGGCCCGCTGGCGGGCGAAGCGTCGGGCCCGGCGGAAGTCGCCGGCTCGCAGAGACTCCACGGCCTGAAGCCAGTTCGTGGAGGACGTGATCAGGTGGTGGTATCGGAAGCCGAGCTCGGCGTCGAGGTGGTTGAGGATCTTGAGCATCTCTTGCGTTCGCTGGTCCGTCGACTTGGCCGAGAACACGCCCCCCGAGTGCACCCGATATGCCCCCATCAACCCGGGGAGGAGCCGGAGGTTGCCGTGCTGTGCGTGGAGCACGTGGAGCGTGTAGTCGGCGATCCACACCTCCGTGAACCAGTCGGGGAGCTCGCGGACGAGGCCGTGACGGAGAACCACCGAGCAGGTGGGCAGGAAGTT
>JALZEC010000094.1 GCA_030862235.1 Actinomycetota bacterium
CACGGTCACTGAGCTGTCGGCGGTACTCGAGAGAGAAGCGCTCCCCGTTGAAGCGGGGGAGTCGGTCGCCTGTGAGATCCGCATCCGCAACGACGGCCCGGAGGACGTGCCCGTTCGGCTGACCGTGACGGGTGCCGGCCGGCCCTACTCCTGGTTGACCCCCGAGGCGCTCACCGTTCCCGCCGGTTCGGAGTCGATGGCCCGGGTCGGCTTCCACCTCCCTCGAGCCTCGGTCCCACCAGCCGGGCCTTTGCCGTTCACGGTGGCGGTGACCGCCGCCGGAGAGGATGTCCCCGCTGCCGCGGCGGCCGGGGTCCTCGAGCTGCGGCCTTTTGGCGCGCTCTCCGCCGCCTTGGCGCCCACGGGCGATGGCAAGCGGCAGGAGGTCACCGTGGGCAACCGCGGCAACGCCGCCGTCACAGCCGCCCTGCGGGGTGAGGCGGAGGACGATCAGCTGGAGATCAGGCTCGACCCGCCGACGCTGACCGTGCCCGCGGGTGACAAGGCGACCGCCAGGGTCGAGCTGGCACGACGGAAGCGCAGGCTGGCGGGCAGGCCCGAGAGCGTGAGCTTCCGGGTGCTGGCCGAACCCGACATAGGGGCAGCCGTGCACGTCGAAGGGGCGTTCGTAGCGAAGCCCGTGGTCGGCGCTCGCTGGCTCGCGGCAGCGGCGGTCCTCGTCGCCGCCGCGACCGTTGCCGGTCTCCTCGTGGCCACCTCCGGGGACGACGGCGGAGCGTCGCGCCCGCAAGACGCGGCCGCTGCGGCCTCAGCCCCGCTGGACCCCTGTCCGGCCAGGGGCCACACCGACGCGTACGGCGTGCGCGGCCTGGAGCCGGAGGAGATCGACAAGCTCCCCAACGCCTACACCTTCCTCAGGGTGAAGAGCGACGGGTGCAGTCCCGTGCGCTTCAACCCGTGTGAGCCGGTGCACTACATCCAGAACGCGGCAGCCGCCCGTCCCGAGCAGGTGGCCGCCGTCCATGAAGCCTTCCGCCGGCTCGCGAGGGCGACCGGGATCGCGTTCGTCGACGACGGGCTGACCGACGAGACGACCCGAACCGGGCCGTACGTACCCGAACGCTACGGCAGGCGGTGGGCGCCGATCCTGATCCTCTGGGAGCACTTCCCGGCGGCGCAGACGACCGGCGTCTCCCAGATCCTGGGCAACGCCAACATCATGCGGGAAGGCGAGGTGATCGTCTCCGGGCGGTTGCGGTTCAACGTCGACGCCTACGGGGACGAGGCGACCCGCACGCCGATCAAGGACGGGTTCGGCCCTCCGGCGGGGAGCGGACCGGGCCCGATCGGTCGCAACGAGATCAGCTGGGGGAGGATCCTCATGCACGAGCTGGCCCATATGGTGGGGCTCGGTCACACCCGGGACAAGGGCTCGCTCATGTACCCCGACGCCGCTCAGCAGACGGTCCGTCCGACCGACTTCACCCCGCCCGACCTGCTCGGCCTCCGCTACCTCGGGCGCGAAGCGGGGTGCCTGACGACGCCCCCGGTGCCGGCTACCTAGCCCTCACGACGACCAGGCGGTCGGCGCTGGACTCTGCGCCCCAGACCTCGCCTGGGCGCCCCAGGAGTTGGCGGACGCTGGCGTTCGGTTCGGGCAACTCGAGCGACGTGAACTGCTCAGTGGTGGGGTCGAAGCGCACCAGCGTGTTGGCCCCGAAGTCGCTGAGCCATACCTTGTCGCCCTCGTCCACGTAGACGGCGTAGGCCTGCGGGCGCGAGCCGGGCAGCTTCCACTCCCGCCAACTGCCGCTGCGGGGGTCGAAGACGCCAACCTGCCCCGCGTTCCACTCGCTCACCCATATCCGCCCAATCGAGTCGGACCACACCCGGCGAGCACCCTGGCCTGCGGTGGGTGGCTCGAGCCGGGTGGCATTCCCCGTGGCCGGGTCGATCCGGGCGATGTGGCTGCCAGCCAGCGAGGCGTAGTAGATGGCGCCGTCCGGGGTGGCCGTGATCCCGTAGGGGCCGCGGCCGCCGGGTGCCTCGAACACCTGCACCCGCCCGGAGGACGGGTCGAGCTTGCCGTACCACCCGGCCTGACCGGTGAACCACAGCACCCCGTCCCGTCCGAACGCTGCCGTATTGAGGTTCACGCTGGGCGTGCCCGCAGGCAGGGGAAAGCGCGTCACTTCGTCAGTCTGGGCGTTGACCCGGATGATGGCGTTCAGCCCGCTGTCGGTGATCCAGGGGTGACCGTCGGGGCCCACGATGACGCCGTGCGGAGCGGAACCGGAGCCGAGGTTCACCTCGTAGACGCGGCCTGTGGTCGGGTCGAGCCTCCCCAACTCGCCCGAGCCCTGGGCCGTGTACCAGACCGTCCCGTCAGCGGCCGGAGCGACGTCGTGCGGGCGGGAGCCGGCGGGCACGGGGAAGGAGCGGACCTCGAAACTGGGTTGCGCGGCCGGGGAGGCGGGCGGTCCGTCGCCCGAGCCGCCCGTCGCCGGCTGTTCCGAGCCCGGGGCCACGACGGTGGTCGGTGCGCGCGCTCCCTGACCAGCGGGAGAGTCGTCCTCGGCGCAGCCCCCGACGAGCAGCAGCAGGGCGAGCACCGCTACCGGCCGGCGACGAGGTCGTGCCCAGCGCACGGTCCAACGGTAGGCGACCCGCGGTGGGAATAAACCGCAGTACGCGCGAAGATGGGGACAGATCGGCGGGCCGGGTGCCCCGGTTCCGGCCTGCCTGGATTTCGACGACAAGTTCGACGACAAGGAGGTTCAGAGAGCGTGGCTTACGAGTTTGACTGCCGGACCGCCGGTGCCACGGGCTGCAACTTCAAGGCCCGTGGTGCAACCGAGGACGAGGTCATCGCCAAGGTTTCCGAGCACGTCCAAAAGAAGCACAAGGTCAAGAACGTCACGGACACGATCGGCAACTACGCCAGGTCCGCGATCCGCCAGTCCTGACGCCAGCTGGAAGTCGGCGGTCGGGGTGCCCGAGGGGCAGCCTGGCCGCCCTTCTGCGTTTTAGTGGTCCGATCTGGGGTCGGGTGGGAGGCCGAGCACCCGTTCGGCCAGCACGTTGCGAAGGATCTCCGAGGTGCCTCCCTCGATGGAGTTGCCGCGGGAGCGAAGGAACGCCTTGTGGACCTCCCGTTCGTTCCACCCCGCCTCCTCCGGTAGGGCCATGACGTACCCGGGATGGAGCATCCCGTCCGGGCCGAGCAGGACGAGGCAGAAGTCGTAGATCCGCTGGTTCAGCTCGGCAAAGGTGAGCTTGGCGGTGGAGCCTTCGGGCCCTGGGATCCCGGCCCGCCGCCGCTGCTCGGCGCGGAGGTTGGTGAGCCGGGTGGTCTCCGCCTCCACCCACAGGCGCATGAGCTGGTCGAGCAGGGCTGGATCCTTGTCCCCCCGCTCCCGCCAGATCCGAACTGCCTCCCCGATGGGCCCGCCCCCTCGGGGCACGACGGCGCCACCGATGGACACCCGCTCGGTCATGAGGGTGGTGATGGCCACTCGCCACCCCTCGCTGGCCGGGCCGAGGCGGTGGCTGTCGGGGATGCGGACGTCGGTGAGGAAGACCTCGTTGAACTCGGCCTCGCCTGTCATCTGCCGGATGGGCCGTACCTCGACGCCCGGGTCGGTCATGTCGAGCACGAAGTAGGTGATGCCCTTGTGCTTGGGCGCGCTCGGACCGGTCCGGGCGAGCAGGAGGCCCCAGCGGGCCCGGTGGGCGAGCGTGGTCCAGGTCTTCTGCCCGTTGACGAGCCAGGAGTCGCCACTGCGGACGGCGCGGCACGAGAGGGCCGCCAGGTCGGACCCCGCGCCGGGCTCGCTGAAGAGCTGGCACCAGATCTCCTCGCAGGTGAAGGCCGGGCGGAGCCAGCGAGCCTGCTGCTCAGGGGTTCCGTAGGCGACGATCGTCGGGGCGGCCATGCCCACGCCCAAGGGGTTGCGGTAGTAGTTGGTCGGCGCGCCCGCGTCGCGCAGGGTCTCGTCCACCACCACCTGCAGGGCGGGGCTGACGCTCAGGCCGCCGCACCCCTCGGGGAAGCGCACCCACGCCAGCCCGTGGTCGAACTGGGCGCCCCAAAAGACGGCTGGCTCAGTGGACCGGGGGTCGTAGGTGGCGAGGAGCTTCTCGAGCCGTTCCCGGACGAGTTGCTCCTCGGCGGTCATTCCGTCCGCAGTTCGTCCAAGAAGGCCTTGAGCTCGGCCGTGAACCGCTCCGGCTGCTCCAGGTTGGAGAGGTGACCGGCGCCGGGGATGATCGCCAGCCGGGCGCGCGGGAGCTTTGAAGCCATCTCGCCGGCCACCTCGACCGGCGCCGTCGCATCCTGGTCGCCCACCAGGACGAGCGCGGGGAGGTCGAGACCGGCCAACTCCTCGGTGGCATCGGTTCGACGCTTCATGGCCTCGAGGCCGGCGACCACCGCGTCCGGGCTGATGTCGAGCATGAGGCGGCGGGTCCCGTCCACGATCTCCGGCCGGCTGGTGCGGGTCTCCTCCGTGAGGAGGTTGCCGAGCAGCGTCTCGACCAGCTCCTTCGTGCCCTGTTCCCGTACCTGCGCCTGCTGCTTGGTCCTCCGCTCCTTGACCTCGTCGGTATCGGCACCGGCCCTGGTGTCGGCCAGGACGAGCGCCCGTACACGGGACCGGTGGCGGCGGGCGAACACGAAGGCGATATAGCCACCCATCGACAACCCGCCGAGGACAACCTGGGAGAGGCCGAGGTGGTCGAGGAGCCCGGCGACGGCATCGGCCATGGCGTCCAGTGAGGCCTGGTCAGGGTCGGGGAGGGGATCGGACTGGCCGAAGCCGGGGAGGTCGGGGGCGATGATGCGCCAGCCGTCCGACGACAGCTCCGCCAGCTGGTGCTCCCACATGGCCGCGTGCAGCGGGAAGGCGTGAAGGAGGACGAGCGCCTGATCGCCCGAGCCCGCCTCCAGGAAGTGCAGCCGGGGCGGGAGGTCGGCGAAGGGCATCTCGCCTCCAGCGTACCGACGGCCGGCGGGCAACGAACGCGGTCGTGCAGTGCCCTACGCTCGGGTTCGTGCGGTCGGGTGTCGTTGTGCTCGTCGGCCTGCCGGGCGCCGGGAAGAGCACGTTGGCGGCCGCCCTCGCCGCCCGCATTCCTGACGCCCGGATCATCGACAAGGACAAGGTCCGCGACGCGCTGTTCGCCCCGTGCGACTACAGCGCCGCCGAGCGGGACGTGAGCTTCGCGGCGATGATCGATGCCGCCCGGTACCACCTGGGGAGGGGCCGGGTTGTGATCTTCGACGGCATGACCTTCTCCCGGCAGAGCCAGGTCCAGGCGGCGGTGGGGGTGGCGGCGGAGAGCGGAGGGTTCAGTGCCGTCGTGGTCTGCGACGTCCCGGTGGCGGTGGCCGTCGAGCGGTGTGAGCGGGATGCGGCTGACGGCGATCATCCGGCGGCAAACCGCGACGGCGACCTGGTGAGGAGGGTGGCGGCGGAGATGGAGGAGCCACCCGGCGACTACCTGACCGTCTCCATGGTCGGTGAGCTGGACACGGCCGTCGCCCACGTCCTCGAGTACATCGAGGACTGCGCGGCGTAGGCCGGTCAGCCGCTCCAGCCGTCGAAGGCGGGCGGGTACACGACCTGGCCCCGCTGCCGCCCGTCGTAGCCGGGGAGGAGCCTGACCAGCCAGACCTCGTCGGGAACGCCTGGTGGGGGAGGCTCGATGCCGTGGGGGCGGGCCGGCTCGAAGCCGAACCGGGTGTAGTAGCGAGGATGGCCGAGGACGACGACCAGCGGCTCCCGTCTGGCTTCCGCCCGGGCGAGCGCCCGCTCCACGAGGGCGGCGCCCACACCCTCCTGCTGCGCGTCGGGCCGCACGGAAAGGGGGGCGAGGCTCAGCACGGCCAGCGACGATTCGCTGCCCCGCAGCTCGACGTAGGTCAGCATCACGTGGCCGACGATCTCCCCGTCGCGCTCGGCGACAAGGGCCAGCTCGGGGACGTAGTAGTCCGAGTCGCGCAGCCGTTCGACCAGGTCCGCCTCGTTCACCCGGCCGAAGGCGAGCTGGACGGTGCGGCGCACCTCCTCGAAGTCCGCGGGCTCCTCCGGACGAACCGTGGCCTCGGGCGGACGTGCCCGCTGGCGCCCGTCAGACCGCGGCGGCACGCCAAGCCTCCCGCAGCTTGAGCCGGGGACCGGGCCGGCGGATGCCGCCGGCGTAGATGCGGGCCCCGAGGCGAACTGTCGCGTAGGTCGTGACCAAGACGATGGCGATCCCCAAGGGCACCTCCCAGGCGGCCACGTGGCCGACCGCCGCCCGCGGGAGCATGGTCATGGGGGTCATGAAGGGGATGAACGACGCCACCCGGGCGAGGGTGCCGTCCGGCTCCTGAACCGCAGCCATGGCCACGAAGTAGGTGAGGGCGATGAAGATGGTGATGGGCGCGGTCGCGTTCCCCACGTCCTCGGGACGGGAGGCGGCGGCGCCGGCGGCGGCGAAGACGCAGCTGTAGAGGCCGTAGCCGAGCAGCGACCAGAGCACGACGGCGAGCATGGTCAGGGGCGTACCCGAGGGGAGGTCGAGCGACCCCAGGGCCAGCGCCACCAGGCCGGCCGGCACGGCCGTGATCAGGAGCTGGAAGACGGCCACCACGCCGATGCCGACGACCTTGCCGGCCAGGAGCTGGGTGGGGCGCAGGGCCCCGAGCAGCACCTCGGCGACCCGTGACGACTTCTCCTCGAGCACGCCGTTGGCCACGGCAAAGCCGTAGGTGAGGAGGAGGAGGTAGATGACGAGCACACCGGCGTAGGCGAGGGGTCGATTGGACGCCCGCGCCGGCCGCGCCTCCTGCACCTCCTCCACGACCAGCTGGTCGAGGTCGAGCAGAGGGGCGGCCTCGGCCGGACTCAGCCCGAGCTGTCCGAGACGGCGGCCCAGCTGGACTTGAAAGGCGGCCGTGTTGACCAGGGGGGCGAGCTCTTCGGGGACGTCGTCCCGCACCAGCAGCCGGGTCCCGTCGACGACGGCCACGTGCACGCGCCGGTCGCGGACGGCCGCGGCCGCCGCGGTCGCGTCAGATAGGCGCGTCGTGCGGACGTCAAGCTCCGCCCCCTCGGCCAAGCGGTCGATGGCCCGTTCCAGGTCCGCCGTCGGCGCGCCGGTCAGGCCGACCCGGTAGACGGTCTCCCGGTCGCCCACCACGTTAGGGACGATGACCGAAGCCAGGGCGACGACCAGGTAGATGAGCGTGCTGACCAGGAACGACCGGGCTCGCACCCGCTCGATGATCTCCCGGCGGCTCACCAGCCAGAGGGGATGTCCCGTCACTGCCGGACCGCCTCCCGGAACAGCTGGGACAGGGGTGGCAGCTCGAGGCCGAAGTCGATCACCCGCCCCTTGGCCGCTGCCCGCCGGAGCACGTCGAGGGCGTCGACCCCCGGATCGAGGGCCAGCCGGGTGCCGTCGCCGTCCGCCTGCGCGACGGTGACGCCAGGGAGGCCGGCGGCCCACGCGCCGTCGGCCCCTTCCACCAGCACCCGCAGGAAACGCCGGCCACTGGAGCGCTTGAGCTCGGCCACCCCTCCGGCCAGCACCAGGCGTCCGCGGTGGATGATGGCCACCGCCTCGCACAGGTCCTCCACCAGGTCGAGCTGGTGGCTCGAGAAGATCACGGTCACGCCCGCGGCGGCCCGTTCGGCCAGGACCTGGCTGAGCGCGTCCACAGCCACGGGGTCGAGCCCGGAGAAGGGCTCGTCGAGCACCAGCAGCTCGGGGTCGTGGACGAGGGCGGCGGCCAGCTGCACCCGCTGCTGGTTGCCGAGGGACAGGGCCTCGGCCCGGTCCCGGCTGCGGTCGGCCACCCCGAGCCGCTCCAGCCAGTGGTCAGCCGCCTTGGCCGAGGCGGACGCGGTGAGCCCGTGGAGCCGTCCGAAGTAGACGAGCTGGTCTCGCACCCGCATCTTCGGGTACAGGCCGCGCTCCTCGGGCAGGTAGCCGAATCGCAGCCGCTGGGCTCGGGTGACGCTGGATCCGTGCCAGCGGACATCGCCGGCATCGGGGCGGATGAGGCCGAAGACGAGCCGCATGGCCGTTGACTTCCCCGCCCCATTCGGGCCGAGGAGGCCGAAGAGGCGTCCGGGCGGCACGTCCAGGGTGAGCCGGTCCAAGGCCACCACGTCGCCGTAGCGCTTGGTCAGCTCGACGAACTCCAGCACGGGGCCAGGGTAGGGCCGAAGCCCGGCGACGCCGATCGGCTCGCACGTTCGGTAGCGTCGGCACCGCATGGAGACGAGGACTCTGGGGCGGACAGGGGTCAAGGTCAGCCCTCTCTGCCTGGGGGCCATGATGTTCGGGCCTTGGGGCAATGAGGATCGGGACGAGTGCATCCGCATGGTCCACGCCGCGCTCGACGGGGGCGTCAACTTCATCGACACCGCCGACGTCTACGGGCAGGGCGAATCCGAGCGGATCGTGGGAGCGGCGCTGCGGGGGCGGCGGGACGGCGTCGTCCTGGCCACCAAGTTCCACGGCCGGATGGGCGACGACCCTAACCGGTCGGGAAACTCCCGGCGGTGGATCGTGCAGGCATGCGAGGAGAGCCTGCGGCGACTGCAGAGCGACTCGATCGACCTGTATCAGGTTCACCGCCCCGACCCGTCCTGTGACATCGACGAGACGCTCGGGGCCCTCTCCGACCTGATCCATGCGGGCAAGGTGCGAGCGATCGGCTCCTCGACCTTCCCCGCCCATGAGATCGTCGAGGCCCAGTGGGTGGCCGAGCGGCGGGGCCGGGAGCGCTTCCGCTGCGAGCAGCCGCCCTATTCGATCCTCGTCCGGGGCATCGAGGCCGACGTCCTGCCCGTCTGCCAGCAGTACGGGATGGGCGTGCTGGCGTGGAGCCCGCTTGCCGGCGGCTGGCTGACCGGAAAGTACCGCCGCGGGGAGGAGCCTCCCCCCGGGTCCCGCGCCAGCCGCGGTCGCCTGCCCGCCCGGTACGACCTCCAGCGTCCGGAGAACCAGTCGAAGCTCGACGCCGTCGAGCCGCTGCAGAAGGTGGCGTCGGACGCCGGGTGCTCGTTGACCCATCTGGCCGTGGCGTGGGTAGTGCGCCATCCTGCCGTCACCTCCGCCATCATCGGCCCCCGCACGCCCGAGCAGCTGGACGATTTGCTCGCCGGGCAGGATCTCGCGCTCGAGGAGGCCGTGCTCGACCGAATCGACGAGATCGTCCCGCCCGGTACGACCCTGAACCGGGCGGACGCCGGCTACACGCCCCCGTCGCTCTCCGACTCGTCCCTCCGCCGCCGCCCGGTCTGAGCCTTCACCCATGGTGCAGTCGGACGACCATCGCTGGACACTCGCCGCCGCGGGCGTCGTCGGCGTCCTGGCCGTCGCCGACGTGGTCCTGGGGCCGGATGTGCAGTTCACGGGGTCCCTGGTCATAGCGCCCTTCTTCGCCGGCGCCATGAACCACCCCCGGACCACGCTGGGTGTGGGCCTGCTCGCCCTAGCGGTCGCAGCCGCCCTGGCTCCGACCAACGACGTGGGGAACTTCGAGTCCATCGTCCGGCTCGTCGTCCTGACCGCCGGGGTCGGCTTGGCCGTGTGGCTGGCCGCCCGCCGGGAGCGCCGGGAGCGGGACTTGGCCACCATGACCAGGGTGGCCGAGGTGGCGCAGCGGTGCGTGCTGACCGCGGTCCCCGCCCGGGTCGGCGACCTGGCCTTCGCCTCCCGCTACCAGTCGGCCAGCCCGGTGGCCCTGATCGGGGGCGACTTCTACGAGGTGGTCGACTGCGAGAACGGGCTGGTCCGGGCCGTGGTCGGCGACGTTCGGGGCAAGGGGCTGGACGCCGTGCGCCTGGCGGCGCTCGTCCTGGGCACGTTCCGGGAGGCCGCCCTCTCGCTCGAGCGGTTGGACGGGGTCGCCTCCCTGATGGACCGGCGGCTGCGGCGCCACCTCGAGGCGGAGGACTTCGTGACGGCGGTATTCGCCGAGTTCGGTCCCGAGGGGCGCCTGACGCTCGTCAACTGCGGGCACCACCCGCCCCTGCTGGTGCGGAACTCGACGACCGACCTGCTGACGCCCCAGACCACGACCACGCCGCTCGGGCTCGACCCCATCCCCAACCCGGAAGAGGCGGTGATGCTTCCTGGCGACCGGTTGCTCCTCTACACGGACGGGTTGGTCGAGGCCAGGAGCAAGTCGGGACGGATGATCGCCCTCGACCACCTGGCCAAGACGCTGCGCCATCCGAACCTGGACCAGGCCCTAGGCGACCTGGTCGAGGCGCTGGAGTCGCTGGTCGTCGGCCCCCTGGAGGACGACATGGCCCTGGTTCTGGCCGAGTACCGCGGCGCCGGGGCCGGCGCCGGCACGAAGATTGACCGGGATCAGCCAGTCCGAGCGGCCCGGATGTCCTCGATCACGACCGAGTAGTCGGAGTCGCCCTTTCCCGTGGTCACAGCCGCGTCCAGCCGGCGGCGGATGCCGGAGAGCAGGGCCAGGTCGAGTCCCGCCCGGTCGGCCGCCTCGGCGACGAGCCGGAGGTCCTTGGCCGCCAGCGACAACTTGAAGCGGGGGTTCCACTCGTCGGACTCGATGTTGGCCCGCTTGGACCGCACGCTCGCGCCGATGGGGGATTCGGCCAACACGTCGAGCACGTCCGCCTGCGACAGGCCGAGGGCGTCGGCCAGGGCGAGGGCCTCGCCCAGCCCCACCATGAGCAGGCCGAGGCACCAGTTGGTCACCAGCTTCATGGCCGCGCCGGAGCCGAGCGGCCCCAGGTAGCGGGGGTGACCGAAGTGCTCGAGGACCGGCTGCCAGTGCCGGTACACGTCCTCGTCGCCCCCGACGAAGATCTTCAGCTCACCCTCCGCCGCCTCCGAGACGCTCCCGAGCACGGGGGCATCGAGCAGGTCGACCCCCTCGGGAAGGCGGTCGCGGGCCTGCAGCACCGCCTCCCGACCGATGGTGGACATCTCGACGACCGTCGTGCGGGCGCCGCCCCCGCCGGTGTCGCCGCCGTCGCCGCCACCGCCACCGCCCGCAGCCAGACCGGCCGCCACCCCGTCGTCGCCGAAGAGCACGTTCTCCACCGCCTCAGGCGTGGCCAGCATGGTGAAGACGGCCTCCGCCTCCTTCGCCGCCTCGGCTGGGCTGGACGCCACCCGCGCTCCGCGTTCGGCCAGCGGCTCGGTCCGGTTGGGCGTCCGGTTCCACACGATGACGTCGCAGCCGGCGTCGATCAGCCGACCTGCCATCGGCGCACCCATCTGGCCCAGTCCGCAGAAGGCAACTGTTGTCATGGAGGAACTGTGCCCGCGACCCCTGCGGGCCTCACCCCATCCGGGCGACGGTCGACGTGCCGAAGCGGCGGGCGGTGGCCGCCTTGATCCCCCGGGGAAAGTCGGTGACCGCCTGGCGGTGCCCCTCGGCCAGGGCGAGCTGGGCGCCACCGTCACCGGAGAAGGCGGCGATGCACCCCTCCGGGTCGGCGTTGGCCAGGGCGAGGATGGCTCCAGCACAGCCCAGTGGTCCGGCCAGGGCGAGGAGGGCGGAGGACCCCACGTACAGGGGTGCGTCGTGAGTGGAGCGTGTGGCCAGGAGCCGGTCGGCGTCGCCCGAGGAGTCCTTGCACCCGGCGACCCCGAGGTCCCCCAGCAGGGAGAGGGGGATGCCCGGCGGCGAGAGGGCGGGCCAGTGGTAGGCCAGCACCGGCGTGGCGCCGGCGGCCTTGGCCACCGCGTCGTAGTAGGGCCCGGGATCGGCTGCGCCCGGAGGCGACAGCGCGAGCACTGCGT
>JALZEC010000222.1 GCA_030862235.1 Actinomycetota bacterium
GACTTCCGCCGCCAGGACCTGTTCGACGCGGTACGAGAATTCCAGCGGCGGGACCGGCGGTTCGGCGGGATCGAGGCCTACTGACATGCCCCTGTACCGGGAGCAGGGCGTCGTGCTGCGAACCATGCGGCTGGGGGAGGCCGACCGCATCGTGACGTTGGTGACCCCGGCCCACGGCAAAGTCCGGGCGGTGGCCAAGGGCGTGCGCAAGACCAAGAGCCGTTTTGGCGGCCGCCTCGAGCCGCTGAACCACGTCGACCTCCTGCTCTACGAGGGGCGGGAGCTGGACGTGATCTCCCAGTGCGAGACCCTCGAGCAGTTCCGCTCGGTCCGCGAGGACCTCGACCGGCTGGCCAAGGCCACCTCGTTGCTCGAAGCGGCCGATCAGCTGACCCAGGAAGGCCAGGCCGCGCCCCGCCTCTACACCATGCTCCTCGGCGCCCTGCGTTCGCTGGCGGCTCGTGACGCGCCGCTCCTCGTCCCCGCCTTCTTTCTGAAGCTGCTCTCGCTGGAGGGCTTCCACCCGGTGCTCGAGGACTGCGGCGGCTGTGGGTCCAAGGGCGAACTGGTGGCGTTTGACGTGGGCGAGGGAGGGGCGCTGTGCCGGTCCTGCGCCGGCCGGGTCTCGGCGTTGGCCGTCTCGGCCGAAGCCCTGGCCCTCGTCCGCCGGGCGCTCGGCGGCGACCTGATCGGCGTCTTGCAGGAGCCGGTCACGCGCGCGACGGCCGAGGTCGACCGCCTCGCCACCCGCGCCCTCGAGCACCACCTCGAACGCCGCCTCCGCTCGGTCGCCGTCCTCGACCGCGGCTGACCCTCGCGCCATCTCTCTTCGCCGACCGGGCCGACGAGGCGACTGCGCTCAATTCGGCGGCCGCCTCACTCCCGGGCCACGTAGCCTGAGCGCCATGCCTCCTCCCGACCGCACCGAGCTCGTCGTCAACCTGTGCAAGCGTCGTGGCTTCGTCTTCCCGTCCAGTGAGATCTACGGGGGCTTCCGATCCACCTACGACTACGGCCCCCTCGGCGTCCTGATGAAGCGGAACGTGATGGAGGCATGGTGGCGGGCCATGGTGCAGGAGCGCGATGACATCGTCGGCATCGATGCCGCCATCCTCATGGCTCCCCGAGTCTGGGAGGCATCGGGCCATCTCGCCACCTTCACCGACCCGCTGGTCGACTGCCGGAACTGTAAAGAGCGGTGGCGGGCCGACCAGATCGCCGGCTCCGTGCCCGAACGGGATGACAGCACGTGCCCCAGGTGCGGCTCCCGGGACCTCACCGAGGCCCGTCCCTTCCACCTCATGTTCAAGACCCACGTCGGCCCGGTGGAGGACGACACCTCGATCGCCTACCTACGCCCCGAGACCGCGCAGGGCATCTTCGTGAACTTTGCCAACGTCCTCCAGACGAGCCGCAAGAAGCCCCCGTTCGGCATCGCCCAGCAGGGCAAGTCATTTCGCAATGAGATCACTCCCGGCAACTTCATCTTCCGGACGCGCGAGTTCGAGCAGATGGAGATGGAGTTCTTCGTGCCTCCGGACAAAGGCCAGGAGTGGTTCGAGTACTGGTGCGAGGAGCGCCTGAAGTGGTACGTCGACCTCGGCATCCCCGCCGATCAGCTCCGTCTCCGGGCGCACGAGCCCGAGGAGCTGTCCCACTATTCGGCAGCGACGGCGGACGTGGAGTTCCTGTATCCGTGGGGCTGGGGCGAGCTCGAGGGCATCGCCAACCGCACCGACTACGACCTCACCAAGCACTCCGAGTACTCGGGCCAGAAGCTCGAGTACTTCGACCAGGCGACGGGTGAGCGGTACGTGCCCTACGTCGTCGAGCCCGCCGCCGGCGTAGGCCGGAGCATGATGGCCTTCCTGCTCGCTGCCTACGACGAGGACGAGGTCGGCGGCGAGAAGCGCACGCTCCTGCGCCTGCACCCTCGTCTCGCCCCCTACAAGGTGGCGGTCCTGCCTCTCTCCAAGAACGAACGGCTCGTGCCGACCGCCCGCCACGTAGCCAGCCTGCTCCGAAAGCACTTTATGACCGACTACGACGAAACCCAGTCGATCGGTCGTCGCTACCGCAGGCAGGACGAGGCCGGCACGCCTTATTGCGTGACTGTGGACTTCGAGTCGCTCGACGACCTGGCCGTGACCATCCGCGACCGTGACACGCTGGCCCAGGACCGGGTCGCCATCGACAAGCTGGTGGACGAGCTGCGGGCCCGCCTGCCGCTCTGACCACTCGCGCAAGCGGCTCCACCGGTTTCCTCGCGCCGTCGGCGGGGAAGGCCCAGGCTCCGTGAGAGCGCTCGCACTGATCCTTGCCGGAGGCGCCGGCGGCCGGATGGAGGTCCTGACGGAAGGGCGGGCCAAACCGGTTCTGCCCTTCGCCGGCGTCTACCGCCTGATCGACTTCCCGCTCAGCAACTGCCGACATAGCGGGCTGAGCGACGTCTGGGTCGTGCAGCAGTACGAGCCCCAGTCCCTCAACGACCATCTCGTCAACGGGCGGCCCTGGGACCTCGACCGCACCTACGGGGGCCTGCGGCTCCTGTCACCGCAGCTCGGGTCGAGCGAGACCGGTGGCTGGCACCAGGGCAACGCTGACGCCCTGTTCAAGAACCGCGGGCTCATCGGGGAGTTCGACCCGGAGGTGCTGGTCGTGCTCAGCGCCGACCACGTTTACAAGCTGGACTACCGCCAGGTGATCGCCTTCCACGACGAGGTCGACGCCGACGTCACCGTGGTGACTACGACCGTTCCCCAGGAGGAGGCGAGTCGCTTCGCGACAGTGGAAGCGGGCGAGGACGGGCGCGTCCACCGGTTCCTCTACAAGCCGGACGAGCCTCCCACCGGCGTCGTGTCCACGGAAGTGTTCCTCTACAAACCGGACACCCTCCTCGCCCTCCTCGACCGGCTCGGCAAGGAGCATGGGGACGAGCTGCCGGAGGACTACGGAGAGTCCCTCCTTCCGACCCTCGTCGACGAGGCCCGCGCCTACGAGTGGCGCTTCGACGGCTACTGGCAGGACGTCGGGACGGTGTCCGCCTACTGGTCGGCCCACCTCCGCCTGGTCCGCGAGGGTGAGCCCGACCTCGACGAGCAGCACTGGCCGATCCTGACGCTGGCGCCGCAGCGGCCACCCGCCCGCCTCGACCCCCTGGCCAGCGTCGACACCGCCCTCGTGTCTCCCGGCTGTCGCGTGGCCGGCCGCGTGATCCGGTCGGTGCTCGGTCCTGGCACCGTCGTCGAGGAAGGGGCGACAGTCCGGGACAGCGTGCTGTTCGACGACTGTGTCGTGGCACGGGACGCGTCGGTCGACACGGCCATCCTCGACCGCAACGCCCATGTCGGCGAGGGCGCTCGGGTCGGCGCCGAGGGCGCCGGCCCGGAGGGCGTGGTCCTCGTCGCCGCCGAGGCGAAGATCACGAACGGTTCGCGAGTTGATCCTGGTGCGCGCGTCGCGAGAGGATCAAATAGAGAACATGGTCGCTGACGCGGCAGCAGCCGCTACAGTTTGCGCCCGATAACGATCGTCGTCTGGCGGAGGGAAGGAACAGTGAGCGAGTCGGGTACGTCGACGTCTTGCTCCGCGTGTGGGAAGCCCGTCCTGCCCAACCTGCGGCGGTGCGCCCACTGCGGGGCGTGGCTGCGGCCGTGGAGCGTGGGGGGCACGCCCAGCACGAGGAACCGCTACAAAGTCGGAGGGGCAGGGCGCCCGGAGGACTGGGGATCCGAGATCGGCAACCCGTCCGATGCGGCGGGATCGGTCTGGGAGCGGATCGGGCCGAAGGGCGACCGTGTCCGCCAGGTAGGCGCAGCCGCGCAGACCGCTTCGTCCGGTGCTCCTGCCGGCCGCGAGCGCGTGCGCGCACCGCGCCTGCCGCGCCGGGCGCGCAAGACGAAGGCCTGACCGAAGGCGGCTGCCGCCGCTGACCGAGGCCACGAGGGTGACGGCTGCTTGGGAGGCCGTCATCCTTCGGCGGAGTGCAAGCGGGAACTAGGCTTTTCCCGCCCAATCCCCAAGGAGACCCGGCTTGACTTACGTCTTCGCCTTCGACCACGAGCATGATCAGCCGCCCATGAACCTCAAGCACCTGCTCGGGGGCAAGGGCGCCAACCTGGCGGAGATGACCTCGGTGCTCGGCTTGCCCGTCCCGCACGGCTTCACCATCTCGACCGACGCCTGCCGGGCCTACATGGTGGGCGGCTGGCCGGCCGGGTTGAGCGACGAGGTCGCCCAACACCTGGCCCGGCTGGAGTCGACCATGGGCAAACGGCTGGGCGATCCGGCCGACCCCCTTCTGGTCAGCGTGCGCTCGGGGGCCAAGTTCTCGATGCCGGGGATGATGGACACCGTCCTGAACCTGGGGCTGAACGACGAGTCGGTCA
>JALZEC010000224.1 GCA_030862235.1 Actinomycetota bacterium
CCTCACCGCCACCTCCCTGGTCGAGTCGTTCGAGGGACGAGACGCGGTCCTCGCCAGCGGGATGGAGTACGGAATCCGGGAGAGCTACGAGCGGCTCGACGACCTCCTGGCCGGCTGACTCTCGTGAGTGCGCGGAGGGGGGTCGCAATGGGGCGATCCCCCTCGTCGCCAGGCGATCAGGTAGGCGATCAGGGAAGGTACTTGTCGGGGCCCCCCGATCCTGGGCCGGGGCACGTAGGGTACGCAGCGAATGACCCTTCCGCTCGAGCTACCCGCGCTGCACCCCGACATCGAACCGCTGGCGTTCCTCCTCGGGACGTGGTCGGGCTCGGGTCACGGGGAGTACCCAACCATCGAGCCGTTCGACTACGAGGAGACGGTCACCTTCGCCCACAGCGGCAAGCCCTTCCTCACCTACGCCCAGCGCACCAGGCATTCCGTCGACCAACGGCCCTTGCACGCGGAGACGGGCTATTGGCGACTTCCGGCGCCCGGCGTGGTCGAGCTGGTTCTGGTCCATCCGACCGGGGTTGTCGAGGTTGACGAAGGAACGTTGAGCGGTTCAGCCATCGAGTTGCGCTCGACCACGGTGGCCCGCACGTCGTCGGCGAAGGAAGTGACGGCCATTGAGCGGGAGTTCATGGTCGATGGCGACGTGCTCCGCTATGTCCTGCGCATGGCCGCTGTCGGCGAGCCTCTGACCCATCACCTGGCCGCCGAGCTCCGGCGGGTCGAGTAGCCGCCGTCGTCCGCCCTAGTCGTCAAGGACGAACGTGATCAACAGGTTGACCTGATAACGCACGATCTCACCGTCGTTCACTTCCACGCGCTGCTCCTTGACCCACGCTGAGGTCACCTGGCGGAGGGTCTTGGTGGCCCGCTCGATCCCGATCTTGATCGCGTCCTCGAACCCGACGTCCGATGTTGCGCTGACTTCGGTGATGCGCGCCACAGTGCCCATGCCGTCCTCCTTGTTTCGGTTCCCGCGGAGGTTACGCGCGCGCTGCAGCCCGCTACCTGGTGGGCGGGATGAACCGCAGTGACGGTCCGCCCTTTCCGCGAGTGTTGATCAGGTCGGCCACCAGACCCGTCCAGCCCGTTTGGTGGGCGGCTCCGAGCCCCGCTCCGGTATCGCCGTGGAAGTACTCGTAGAAGGTGAGTCGATCGCGCCAGGCAGGGTCGTCCTGGAGGAGCGACCGGTCGCCGTGCACGGGACGGCGGCCATTCTTCCGGAGGAAGAGGCTGATGAGCCGCCGGGACAGGTCGGTGGCCACCTCGTCGAGGGTATGAGGCTGACCCGAGCCAGTCGGGTAGTCGATCTTGAACTCTGCCCCCAAGACACTGTGGAAGCGGCGCAGCGCCTCGATGAGGAGGTAGTTCACGGGGAACCACACCGGCCCCCGCCAGTTCGAATTCCCGCCGAAGTCGCCGGTCTCCGACTCCCCCGGTACGTAGGACACCGTCCTGGCGCCAGGGAGACGGTCATCGCGGAACGGGTGGTCCCGGTGTGCCCGTGAGAGCGACCGCACGCCGAAGTCCGAGAGGAACTCGTTCGGGTCCAGGACGCGCCGGAGAATGCGCTCGAGGCGCGTGCGGTCGACGATCGAGAAGAGCCGGTTGTCGTCTGCGCCGAGCTCTTCGGCCTGGGAGACAAGGTCGAACTGCTCTCGACGGTTGTGCTTCAGCCACTCGAAGCGCTCGGTGAAGCGGGGCATCCCGGCGAGGGTGCGGGGCTTGAGGAAGGTGACGGCGTAGAGGGCGACGAGGCCCACCATCGAGCGCACCCGGAGCTGAACAGGCGACCCCCCGTCCCGATCGCGAAGAACGTCGTAGTAGAACCCGTCCGGCTCGTCCCACAGGTTGTTCATGGCCCGGGCGATGTCCAGGAACCGCTCGAAGTACTCGCTGGCCAGGTCCTGGTAGACCGGATACCGGCGTGACAACCGGAAGCACATTTCGAGCAGGTTCGTGCAGTACATCGCCATCCAGGCGGTCGCGTCCGACTGCTCGAGCACCTTCCCGGCGGGAACCTCGTTGGACCGGTCGAACGGACCGATGTTGTCCAACCCGAGGAATCCGCCCTCGAAGAGCTGGTTGCCGTCGGCGTCCCTCTGCTCGCACCACCAGCGGAAGTTGCGGCGCAGCTTGTCGAGCACCAGCTCGAGGAACATGAAGTCCTGGGAACCGTCGATCTCGAAGACGCGCATGGCCGCCCACGCGTGCACTGGCGGGTTGATGTCGCCGAAGGCCCATTCGTAGGCGGGGAGGCGGCCGTCCGAGTGCTGATAGCCCTCGCGGCATAACAGCACCAGCTGCTCCTTGGCGAAGTCTGGGTCGACGTGGGCGAGCACGACCGCGTGAAAGGCCAGGTCCCATGCCGCGTACCACGGGTACTCCCAGGTATCGGGCATGGAGATGACGTCGTTGTTGCGGAGGTGCCGCCACTCCCGGTTCCGACCACCTTTGCGACTCTCCGGCGGTGGCGGTGACACCGGCTCGGCCTTCAGGTCTCCTTCCAGCCACCGGTTGACGTCGTAGTGGTAGTACTGCTTCGACCACAGCATGCCGGCAAAGGCCTGCCGCAACACCTCCGGCTCGTCCCCGTCGGCGTTGTCGGGCGTGAGGGAGGCGTAGAACTCCTCGGCCTCCCGCTCGCGGTCAGCAAGGACACGGTCGAACGTGCTCCCCAGGTCGGCGCGCTCGGGCATCTCGTCGCCGAAGCGCAGCCTGATCTCCCGCTCCTGCCCGGGGGGCACCCGCAGGCGGTAGTGCAGAGCGCTCTTCGTGCCGCTGCGTGCCGGGTTGACCGTCGCCGCCCCCGTCCGGACATGGTCGACGATGCCATCCTTGGGGAACGGCGTCGTCGGTGGACCCCATCCCAGCCGCGGTCGGTTCGACTCGTTCTCGCAGAAGAGCAGGCTTGGAGCGCCGTCGCCCTCGAGCGTCTTGGCCGATTCGAAGTCACGATGGACGGCGACGATCGCCCGCCCGTCGGCCGATGCCGACAACGACGGCCGGTACGGGGTGAAGGGCGCGTCCTGGTCCTGCAGTTCCGGACCCCAGGACCAGGTGTTCCGGAACCAGAGGGTGGGGAGTAGGTGAAGCACATCCTCCTCGGGTCCGGCGTTTCGGATTCGCAGGCGCAGGAAGAGGTTCTCCGGCGTCTCCTTGGCGATCTCGACCGTGATCGCCCAGTACCGACCCGTATCGAACACGCTCGTGTCAAGCAGCTCGAACTCGGGCTGCAGCCGGTTCCGCGCGCCGTTGCCGTCGAGGATGGCGGTGTAGGGGAACGCGGCCTGCGGATAGTGGTACAGCCACCGCATCCACGAGTGGGTCGGCGTGGACGCCAGGAACCAGTAGTGCTCCTTCACGTCCTCGCCGTGCTTGCCCTCGCTGTTGGTCAGGCCGTACATGCGCTCCTTGACGATCGGATCGCGCCCGTTCCAGACGGCCATGGCCAGGCAGAGCAGCTGACGGTTGTCGGAGATACCGCACATCCCGTCCTCGTTCCAGCGGTAGGCGCGAGAGCGAGCGTGCTCGTGCGGAAAGTAGTCCCACGCATTCCCGTGCGGGCTGTAGTCCTCCCGGACGGTCCCCCATGCTCGCTCCGCCAGGTACGGCCCCCACCGCTTCCAGAGCCGATCGTTTCCCAACACGTCCTTGCCCCGTCGTGCCTCAGCCAGTCGCTCGCGTTCCGCGTCCGCCATGGGACCCCCTGTCATCGCCGCCGTTCGGGCTTCATCGGGAGCCCCGCGCATACTCGCCTGAGAATCTCTCGCTCTGCCCCGGAATCGCGTATGAGTTCGGCCTGATACGGGGCCAGTACATCCTCTCGACAACCGTAGTATGCGTCCCAATAGGGAGATGCTTCCCGCCGACCCTGTTGAATCAGAGACAGCGCATCCGGGACAGCCATTCCCTCAACGAAGGTCAAGTAGCCGAGGACGACAAGCGGCGCCCGATTGATTCCCGCCGTGCAGTGGATATACGTCCTGCGGCCCTCGGCGAGAAGCTCGCTCAGTCGGCGTATGGCGGAGGGGAGCCGCTTACGCTGGTCCTCGGCATCGAAGTCTCGGATCGGCACGTTGTCGAGCAGGACGCCGCGGCGCAAGGCGTGCTCCTCCAGCAACCTCGAGTCGATACCGAGGGCAGCACGGCACTGGTCTGTCTGGACCGACAACACCGCGCTCACAGCGGTGTCGTCACAGATTCGATCGATGTCCGCCGGGAGGATCGGGCAGGAACCGATGACCAGGTCCTGGCGGATCTCGCCCCAGTTGAGCGACCAGACCCACATCCGCTGTCACCCTACTGCCCTGGCTTTGAGCCGTACGGCGGAGGTCCCGTTTCTCGTCCGGCGGGCGCGGGAACGCCTACCTATAGAGAAGGCGTCGACGAGTTCAAGGAGGAGGCCATGGATATGGGGCAGAACCGAGGTGAACAACTCGACGAAGCGGTCGAGAAGGTTGGTGGCACGATGGAAGAGAAGGTCGGGCCCACCGCCGAAAAGATCGAGGACAAGGTCGTGGACGCGACGGGCGGGATGCCCGACGATCCCGAGAGCTAGGCGTCCGAGGGGCGGGACCGCCCGGCGTTCGTTGTCCGGCATCTGATGCCGCTGCCCTAAGGTGGACGAGGTGCTAGCGGGTGCATCCGCTTCCCTCACCGCCCTTGCCCCAGGCGTGTATGCCTGGTTGGAGCAACCGCATCGGATCGGACGGCCGAACGCCGGGGTCGTGGTTGACGAGGACGGCCTGACCGTCATCGACACCCTTATGGTGCCGTCCCAATCGGAACGGTTTGCGGCGGCGCTCTCCGAGCTCGGGCGGCCGGTTGCCCGTGTGCTCTTGACAAGCGGACACATCGAGTTTGCGGGGGGAACATCGCGCTTCCCGCTCGCCGCGATCTACGGCAGCGCTCTTACGAGCGCCCAGTTGGATCAGCCGCCCAACATCGACGCCTACAAGGCCTTCATGCCGGACTTCGCCGAAGAGTTCGAGGACCTTCAGACGCGCCCCGTCTCGCACATCGTCGACAGTCCGGTGATGCTCACGCCGGCCGTCGAGGTCATCCCCGTCCAGGGTTACACGCCCGGCAACCTGCTGGTACGCGTGCCCGCTGCCGGGATCCTGTTCGCCGGAGGGATGTGCTCATTCGGCGTCACACCCCTCGCCTTCCAGGGGGACCCCACCCGGTGGGCGGAGGCCCTTCCCGCGGTCGCCGAGCTGGCCGAGACCATCGTTCCCGGGCACGGCCCGATTGCGGGAAGGGCGCAGGTCGAGGAGCTACGGGCCTACCTGCTCGCCTGCGTCGCTGCCAACGGCGATCCCAACGCTCTACCGGCCGGACCGTGGCAGAGCTGGAGCGACCGCTGGCTCGATGAGATCAACGTGGAGCGGGCCCATCTCCTGGCCAACGGCGACGATCGCATTCCGCCGTCCATGCTGCGGGCGGTCGGCGGGGGCTAGTCCCGCTGCTCATCACGGTGCTCGCAGCCTGCCCCAGTGCGCAGCTGCGGCAGGTGAGCCGACTTCTAAGCGGCGCTCCCGGCACGCCACCTCTTCACTGTCCGCATGGGCGGGATGTGGAGACGGACGCGCCGCCGGACCCACCAAGAGCCCGTCTCCCGGCGCTCTCGGGGAGAGCTGAAGCGGTAGTGATACAGCGTGGCCCGGACGAAGGTCGGGGGTGCATCGGGGAACGGGTTCCTGCCTAACAGCTTGAGCGTCGCAGGGTCGTTCTCAAGGAGCTTGTCAAGGAGAGCGATCAGCCATCGATGGTCAGAACGCCCAGGCAGGGCGGCGAACCACATGAGCCAGTCCAGTCGGAGGTGGTAGGGAGCGACCTGGGGAGGCCGGCGCCGGGGGTCGCCCGGCTTCGCCTTGAACTCGTACTCCTGCCAGACCGATCCCGGTCGAACCGTCGTGGCGGCGGTCCCCTCGATGACCAGCTCGAGGCGCTCCTTGGTCACCCGGCCGAATGCGCCGTAGCTGTTGACCAACCGGAGCGGATCGAAGCTCGAGTTCATGCGCTGACGGCGGGACGCCATGTTGCGTACCGGCCAGTAGCTCAAGATGCCCACCACGGCAGTGAGGAGGACTACCACCACTTGGTGCCATCCCGGCGGCGCTTGTAAGTCCGCAGGCGGGTTGGGGAGCAGCGGATCGAGCATGGGATTTTCGAAGGCGACCGCGGCGAGAGCGATGGTCAAGACATTGAGCCACGAGAAGTTGCCGGAGGCCACGAGCCACAGCTGGGTGACGATGATCAGCGCCGCCGCCCACGCGGCGACAGGTTGGGGGGCGAACAAGGCGACCGGTGCCACGAGCTGGGCGACGTGGTTGGCCAAGACCTCCACTTTGTGCGCTGCTTTGGGCAGGTGATGGAAGAACCAACTCATCGGGTTGGGCAGCGGCTGTGTCTCGTGGTGGTAGTCGAGGCAGGTCAGGTCTCGCCAGCAGGGGTCCCCCCTCAGCTTGATCAGCCCGGCGCCGAACTCCACCCGGAAGAGAAGCCAGCGGACGGCCCACAGCACGAGCGTGGGCGGCGCCATGTCCGCCGGTCCCAGGAAGATGGCGAGGAACCCGGTCTCGAGGAGCAGGGACTCCCACCCGAACCCGTAGAAGACCTGACCGATGTTGACGATCGAGAGGTACAGGGCCCACATCGCGAACCAGACCAGCATCGAAAGCCACAGCGAGCTCGACTCCGGCAGGCCGAGCACCGCCGCGCCAGCGAGGAGCACGCCAACCCACGACACGAGGCCCAGGAAACGGTCCGAGTAGTGCAGGTGGAAGATGCTGGGCGCCCGGCGGAACGACACCAGCTCGAGGAACCGGGGAGTGGGAAGGAGACCGCGCTCGCCGAGGAGGGGTCGGAACTGGTTGACCGCGACGAGGAAGGCGATCAGATAAACGGCAGCCGTGACCCGTTGGAGCACCAAGCGGGCGGTCCAGAAGTCCGGGGACTGCAGCCATTCCATCTCCGCCTCACCGCATGCCGGCTAGCGAGAGGCGGCGAAGCCCTTGCCGCCGAGTCCGTAGCGAGGCATCGCCGACTCCTCCCGTTCGTTGTCGATCGTGCGGCCTGTCACCCGCTCGCATCACGCTATTGCGGGCTATTTGGAGCTCCTGGCAGCTCTACCACGACGTAGCTCACACCCCTCCTCGCGCCAGGTGTGACAAAATAGACAAAGTGGACAGCGATACGGCCCTTGTCACCAACGGACGCCGCCCCCCCGCTGCCTGCCCTGACCCGCTCACTGAACTCGTCCTCCGAGACGATGAGGCCGCCGACCTGGCCGGGGACCTTCGCAAGCTCCTGCGGGCCGTACGCCTCCACCTCGGCATGGACGTCGCGTTCGTCTCGGAGTTTCGGAACGACCAGCGGGTCTTCCGCAGCGTCGACGCGGCCACATCGCGCTGTCCGGTCGAGGAGGGCGGAGGCGACCCCGTCGAGGACAGCTATTGCGCTCGCGTCGTGGACGGCCGCCTACCCCAGCTCATGCATGACGCCAGCACCGTCCCCGCCGCCGCGGCGCTGCCCGTGACCTCCGAGTTGCCAGTGGGCGCACACCTCAGTGTTCCCCTTCGACTCACGGATGGCCGCATCTACGGCACGTTCTGCTGCTTCAGCTTCAGGCCGGATGTGACGCTCAACGAGCGCGACCTGGCGGTGATGCGGGTCTTCGCCGAGCTCGCGGCCGAACGGATCGAGGCCGAACTGGAAGCGGAGCAGCAGCTTGGGATCGTCACCGGTTGGGTCCGTGACGTCGAGAGCGGCGAAGGCGTAACCCTCGCCTTCCAGCCGATCATCGCCCTCGCGTCCGGTCGGCCCGCTGGGTATGAGGCGCTGGCGCGGTTCAGCAGTGACCCAGCGCGCTCACCCGCCACCTGGATCGCCGAAGCCATCGGGGCCGGGCTGGGAGTTGACCTCGATCTCGCCCTCATCCGGCAGGCGCTCTCCCACCTGCCGAAGCTTCCGGCCGACGCCTACCTATCGCTCAACGTCGCCCCCACGACCGTCACGTCTGGCCGCCTCACGCAGGTTGTGCACGGTGTACCCACCGATCGAGTGGTCCTGGAGATCACCGAGCACGCCGTCGTTGAGAGCTACGAACAGCTCAACGCGTCGCTCCGCGATCTCCGCACACTCGGTCTGCGTGTCTCGGTCGACGACGCTGGCGCGGGCTACGCCAGCTTCCGACACATCCTCCAGCTCCAGCCGGAGTTCATCAAGCTCGACCTGTCTCTCACCAGGGGTATCGACCGCGATCCGGCGTTACGGGCTCTCGCCTCAGCCATGATCGCCTTCGCAGCTGAAACCGGAAGCACGATCGTGGCCGAAGGCGTGGAAACGGAAAGGGAGCTCGCAGCGCTGCGTTCTGTCGGTCTCACGCACGCCCAGGGCTACTACCTGGGTGTCCCGGCGCCCCTGCCCGCCGTGTCCGCGGAATCCGCAGTGGGGGCGGCATCCGGCTCCTCCATTGCGGCGCGTCTGGTGACACGGTGATGCCTGTGTATCCGCGCTCAATCGCCATTGCGGGAGAGCCGATATTGCCTGAATGAGACTTGCGAGGCGGGCGGCGCGGAGCGCGTTCGTGCTTGCCGCCGGCATCGCCACTGCGGTTCTGGCCGCCGCCCTGCCCGTGGTCACCGCCACCCCGGCGGCCGCCGGGCAGCTCGACGCCGGCTTCGGCAGGGATGGGATGGTCCGTTACGACCCCGCCAGACCCAGCGTCGATGTTGCCCACGCCGGCCTGCGGGCGGACGGCCTGACGTGGGTGGCGGGAGCGGTCGGCGACAAGATGGGCATTGCCCGACTGCCCAGGCACGACTCCGATCCGGGCGAGCGGGTGACCCTCGACTTCGGCCCCCCAGCCACGGCTCACAGCTTGATTCGGGGGGGTGCCGGTCTGCTCGCGGGCGGGACGGCCGGGGGTGACTTTGCCCTCGCCGAACTCGACGGCAACCTCAATGTCTACCGCTCCGACGCCACCAGGGGCCTGCATAGGACGTCGTTTGGCGGTCCGGCCCTGATACGCAGTCTCGCCCTCGGATCGGGGGGCGTGCTCGCCGCCGGCGGGGCGACAGTGGGGCAGGGCGGGAGCGTGGCCTTGGCCCGCTACAGCTACGGGTCCTACGCCCCCGATCCCTCGTTCGGCACCGGCGGCAAGGTGCTCGACGACGTGACCCCGGGGGACGACGCGGCCTACGCGGCCACGAGCGAGCGGGTCGTCGCCGGACGTGCCGGATCGGCTGCCCTCGTGGCCCGCTACAACCCCGACGGAAGCCGGGACACGTCCTTCGGTTCGGGCGGCGTCGTCCTCCTCGACATCACCCCGCTCGACGACGTGGCCCACGCCATCGCATGGGATGCCGGCGGACCCCAGCGGCGGGGCGGCTACGTGTTGGCGGGAGCGGCAGGCACCAGCGCCTTCGTGGCCCGTCTGCTCGGCGACGGCACCCCCGACACCTCCTTCGCCGACAACGGTGTGCTGCTCACCAACCTCGGTGGCCTCAGCGCCCGCTTCACGGCCCTGGCCTTCCCGCCGTACTGGGACGCCACCAAGTTCCTCCTCGGCGCCGTGGTCGCCGGTGTGGGCGGAGCCGACGCGGCGATCGTCCGGCTCGATCCCACCGGCCGCTTGGACGGAAGCTTCGGCACGGGCGGCGTCACCGTCACCGACTTCGGCAGCACCGCCGACGTGGTCACCCTCGTGAAGGGCAGCGAGCCCACCCTGGCGCTGGCCGGCGGAGACGGGGCCGACATGGTCCTGGCCTCTTACCTGTACGACGGGACCCTGAGCGGCATCCAGCGGGCCGGCTTCGGCGCCGCGGCGGATGACGCCGTCGCCGGCTCCGCCCGGCTCCCGGACGGAAAGACCCTGGTGGTCGCCACCCGCTGGCCGGGCGGGCTGTACCTGGTCCGCTTCCACCCAGACGGCACCCCCGACCCCTCGTTCGGCGAGGGCGGGCTGGCCGACCCGGCGCTGGGGAGCGGGGCACGCGCCTACGCCATGACCCTGGCCCCGGACGGCAAGGTGCTCGTCGCCTTCGAGATGTCCTCCTCCGCCTTCGTCGCCCGGTTCCTGCCCGACGGCGCGCTCGACCCCTCCTTCGGCAGAGGAGGCTTGGCGGCCATCACCTTGCTGGTTCCCAGGTCGACCCTCCTCGGTTGGAGGGTGGTCGTATTGGCCGACGGCCGGGTCCTGGTCGCCTTCAACGGCGGCGGTACCGCCCTTCTCAGCTCAAGCGGCGTCCTCGAGAGCGGCTTCGGGCGGAGCGGCGTGTCCTACGTGAGCGCGCCGGACCCGGTGCTGCTCTCCGAACCCGGTGGCACGGCCCTCGCCCTCTACGGTGACGCGTCCTACTGCCGGGGTCTGCGCGCTCAGCGGATCGCCAGCGACGGTACGACGTCCCTCGCCTGGTGCGGCGCTCCCGGGCTGTGGCCGACGAGCGCCGTCCGGCTGCTGGACGGCAGGATCCTGGTAGCCGGGACGACCGACAGCGGCGAGTACCCGGCTCGCACCTCGAGCGACTCCCTGGTGGCTGCCGTCCTTCCCAACGGCGCTCCCGACCTCTCCTTCGGGACCGTCGGCTACGTCCGGCTCGACCTTGGGAACCACGAGCACGGCGCCCGGGTCGCGACCGCGCCCGGTGGGACGATCGTCGTCGGCACCCGGAGCCGTAACTCCTGGGACGACTCGGCGCTGTCGCTGGGGCGAGTGCTGGCGAGCGGGCGCACCGATCGCTCCTTCGGCAAGGGAGGTGCGGCCGACCTGGCCGCCGGTTGGCTGGTGGACCTGGCCGTGCAGCCAGACGGAAAGGTGATGGTCACCTCCGAACTGCCCGGCGAGCGCGGCCGGGACGTCGGACTCGCCCGCTACGTCCCCGCCGGCTCGGCCACCGTCGTGGCGCGAGCGTGGGGCTGGAACGCGGCCGGCACCCTGGGCAACGGGACCAAGGTCGACGCGCACAGCCCGGTCGGCGCCGGCCTGACCAACGTCCGCAGTGTGGCCGCTGGGTGGTACCACAGCATGGCCGTCTTGGACGACGGCTCCGTCTGGGCATGGGGCTGGAATGGGCTGGGCCAGCTGGGGACGTCCGGCCCTGACACGACAACGCCCAGCCGTGTCGGCGGCCTTCCCCCGGCTATGGCCGTCGCCGCCGGGCCCTACCACAGCCTCGCCCTCGCAGTGGACGGGTCCGTCTGGGCGTGGGGGTGGAACGGAACGGCCCAGCTGGGGGACGGCACGACGGCCAACCGTCCGCAACCGGTGCGCGTGCCCATCACCGGCAACGTCGTGGCCATCGCCGCCGGCGCCGGCCACAGCCTCGCCTTGCACGAGGACGGGAGCGTGTGGGCGTGGGGCTGGAACGCCACGGGGCAGCTGGGCGACGGCACCGCCACGGACCGCCCCTTCCCGACCAAGGTCTACGAGATCTCGCAGGTGGTGGGCATCGCCGCCGGTGGGTTGCACAGCCTGGCCGTGCGCATGGACGGCACGGTGATGGCCTGGGGCTGGAACGGGGTAGGCCAGCTGGGGGTCGGCCAGGCAGGCGACGCTTGGATCCCGATCTTCGTCCCACAGCTCACCGGCGTTGTCCAGGTGGCCACCGGCATCCATCATTCGCTCGCCCTCAAGCGGGACGGCACGGTGGTGGCCTGGGGGTGGAACCCCCTCGGCCAGCTGGGCGACGGGACGACGACCACTCGCTTCGCTCCAGTAGCCGCCCGAGGGCTGCGCGACGTGGAGCGTGTCGCCGCCGGGATCTACCACAGCCTCGCGCTGAAGACCGACGGCACCGTCTGGGGGTGGGGCTGGAACGGCGTAGGCCAGCTGGGAAACGGCAGCGTCAGCGACCGGCTGACTCCGGTGCGCGCCACCCAGATCGCCGATGCCACGACCATCTCCGGCGCGGCTCACACCCTCGCCGCCTGAGGTGCGCGAGATGAACCCCCCGGTTCCTGCTCCTGGTGCTCGCTAGTCGATCGCCTTCAGTCGTAGGCGCGGATGGTCCGTACGTTCAGGGCCAGCATGACGGCGCCGGACACCGCCACGACGGCAAAGCCCCAGCCGACCGCGGCCCAGTCGTTGCTCTCGAGGATGAGGGAACGCATGGCCTCCATGATGTACGTGACCGGGTTGACGGTGGCGGCGATCTCCATGGGGCGGGTGAGCAGGTCGCGAGGGACGAAGTTCGGGGTCAGGAACAGCAGTGGGAAGAACACCAGCGAGGCCGATTGCGTAGCGGCCGCGCTCCGGGTCTTGAGGGCGAGCAGCTGAATGAACCCGGAGAACACGACCGCCCACGAGGCCGTCAGCAACAGGAGCAGGAGGAAGCCGAGCGGGCCGCTGGCGATCGAGATGCCGAAGGGAAGGGCCGCCACCACGATGAGCGCGGCGATGGTGAAGGTCTTGGCCCCCTCCGCGGTCAGGCGGCCGAGCACGAGGGCCGTCCTTGAGACGGGCGATGCCCGAAGCTTGTCGAAGTACCCGCCTTCGATG
>JALZEC010000103.1 GCA_030862235.1 Actinomycetota bacterium
GCCCGCGGGTAGGGCGTCGCCGACCAGGGCGGCGGTCGCCTCTGAGACCACCACCTGACCGCCGTGGCCGGCCGCGGCGACGCGGGCCGCACGATGCACATCCAGCCCCACGTAGGCGCCGCCCACCGTTGTCGCCTCACCCGTGTGCACCCCCATTCGCACGAGGACGGGCCGGCCAGGCCAGGGATGCGTGGCCAGCGCCCGCTGGCCCTCCGCGGCTGCCGCGACCGCCTCAGCGGGGCGGGCGAAGGCCACGAAGAACGAGTCGCCCTGGGTGTCGACCTCTCGACCGCCATGAGTGGCGAACACGTCCCGGAGCAGACGCCGGTGGTCAGCGAGGAGGGCTCCGTAGGCAGAGCCGGTCTCCTGCAGGAGGCGTGTGGAGCCCTCGATGTCGGTGAAGAGGAAGGTCACCGTGCCAGAGGGAAGTGGCGGGCTGGCGGTGGCGGGAGCCTCGTGGGGCAGGAAGCGCTCGCTCAGGAGCACGGCCAGGTCGTCGGCCAGCAACGCGGCCAGCTCGTCGGGGGTGGCGAAGCGCCGGTAGGAAACCCGGTCGTCGTCCCGGATGCGGGCGAGGAGAGCGCGCAGGCCCTCCTCCCTCTCGGGCGCCGGCTCTTTGATGTAGATGAGCTGCGGCATCCCGGAGCTCAGGCGGTACTCGTCCTCGAGTCCGGAGACGTCTTCGCCGGGAGCCACCCAGCCGTAGCGCTGCCAGTAGATCCCGACGAAGACATCGGATTGCTCGAGGTAGGAGCGGTACAGAGCCCGGGGGGGATGGGGCCGGGCGCCCACCTCGAACATGACAGGCGTCAGGTGCAGAGCCTCGATCCCCTTGCGCACCGCCTCGCGCTCGTTGGCCAGTTCCCCCAGGGTGGCGCTCACGAACACCCGCAGGCGACGGTCGGGGGTGCTGATCGCCCCTTCCCCCTTGCCCTCCCCCATCCTCCTGAGAATACGGGTCGAGGTCAGGACCCGGGGCGGCGGGTAGGCGGTGTTGTAAACCCACGAAGCCCGTCTCCGAGTGGAGAGGTAGATCATCCTCGTGAGGGACGACGCGGAGTCCACGGCGTCGTAGGGTCGCAACGGAGAAGGCCGGCCGTTCAGAGCAGGAGCGTGTCAGGACGTTGGACGGGACAGCGGAGCGAGCCGCCGGACGGCGCCCACCGCCGCTCGTCGTCGACTCGTTGCTGGCCGTGACGCTGGCCGCGCTGACGTGGGGCACGATGGTGCTCGACGAGTGCCGCTGCCCGATGCCGGGATGGACGGGCCTCGTCGTGGCCGGACAGACCCTTCCGCTCGCCCTGCGCCGGCAGGCCCCAGTCCCGGTGTGGCTGTTCATCGGGCTCATGACCGGTATCCACGGGGCCTCCGACCTGGACGATCCGGCCCTGTTCTTCGGCGGGCTGGTCGCGGTGTACACGGTGGCCAGTCGGAGTAGCCGGCGGACCTCATATGTGGTGGCCGCAGTCACCGCCGTGGCGATGCTCCTCGCCATCTGGGCCGCCGGCGACACGCCGTTCGTGACCGCCGCCTTTCAGTACGTCGTGTTCGGGGCGGCCTGGATCCTCGGCGACAGCGTCCGCGTCCACCGGGCCTACACGGCCGAGCTGGAGCAGCGAGCGGCCCGCCTGGAGAGGGAGCGGGAAGAGGAGGCGAGCCGGGCGGCGGCCGCCGAGCGTGTCCGCATCGCCCGTGAACTGCACGATGTGGTTGCCCACCACGTGAGCGTCATCGCCCTGCAGTCTCAGGCGGCCGAAGTCCTTCTTCGTACCGACGCGGACCGAGCCGCAGCGGTGATGAGCGACATCGGAGCGAACGCCCGTCAGGCGTCCGCCGAGCTCCGCCGGCTCTTGGGTGCACTCCGAGAGGAGGCGGACGACCCGCCCCTCCTTGCCCCTCAGCCCGGAGTGGGGGAGGTGGAGGGCTTGGTCGAGTCGGTCCGCCGGGCCGGCCTGGCCGTCGAGGTCTCGGTGGAGGGAGAGCGCCGGCCGCTCCCGGCGGGCGTGGGCCTGTCTGCCTACCGGATCGTGCAGGAGGCGTTGACCAACGTCTTGAAACACGCGCACGCCCGGCGGGCCGAAGTCCGGCTCGTCTACGGCGAGCGCGACCTGGTCGTCGAGGTGAGCGACGACGGCACGGCCTCACCGGGCAACGGAAGCGGCCCGGGCGAGGGACACGGGCTGATCGGGATGCGTGAACGGGTATCCGTCTACGGAGGGCAGCTTCGTGCCGGTCCTCGTCCCGAAGGCGGCTTCGCCGTCAAAGCCCGGCTGCCGCTCGCCGAGGCATGACCATTCGCATCCTTCTCGTCGACGACCAGCCGCTGGTACGGGCCGGCCTCAGGGTCATCCTCGAGGCGGAGCCCGACATGGAGGTCATCGGCGAAGCAGAGGACGGGCTCGAGGCGGTCAACCTCACCGCCCGGCTCGATCCTCACGTCGTGGTGATGGACATCCGTATGCCCCGCCTCGACGGGCTCGAGGCGACCCGGCGAATCCTGGCCAATGCCAAGGACGACCGGCCCCGGGTGCTGGTCCTGACCACCTTTGACGTTGACGACTACGTGTACGAGGCGCTCCGGGCGGGAGCGAGCGGCTTCCTGCTCAAGGACGCGCCGCGCGCCGACCTGGTAGCGGGCGTGCGCACGGTCGCCGGGGGCGATGCCCTACTGGCCCCGTCCGTGACCAAGCGCCTCATCCAGGAGTTCGCAGCCCGACCGGCACGAACCCACCGAGCGAGCGCCGCCCTGGAAGTGCTCACGCCTCGCGAGCGGGAGGTGCTCGAGCTGATGGCCCGGGGCCTGTCCAACGTCGAGATGGCGGACAAGCTGTTCGTGGGCGAGGCGACGGTGAAGTCCCACGTCGGGCACGTGCTCATGAAGCTCGCCCTGCGCGACCGGGTGCAGGCGGTGATCTTCGCCTACGAGGCGGGGCTGGTGACGCCCGGCGCGTGACGTTCTCCGACCGGGGGTGGAGGCCCTCCTCCCCGAG
>JALZEC010000260.1 GCA_030862235.1 Actinomycetota bacterium
TTCCTGTGGATCTTCGGCAACAACATCGAGGACCGCATGCGAGGCGTTCCTTACCTGCTCTTCTATCTGGGCTCGGGGCTGGTGGCCGCCTTGGCCCATATCGCGGTGGCGCCCAACAGCACGATCCCCGTGGTGGGGGCGTCGGGGGCAGTGGCTGGCGTCATGGGCGCCTATCTCGTGCTGTTCCCCCGCGTCCCCATCCGAACGTTGTTGATCGTGGTGTTCCTGGTGTTCATCCGGGATATCCCCGCCATGTGGCTCCTCGGCTTTTGGTTCGTCCTCCAGTTCTTCACCAGCCCGGAGGCAGGGGTGGCGTGGGTGGCCCACGTCGGTGGGTTCGTCTTCGGGGCGCTCGTTGCCCTGCTGTTGCGGGAGCGGCTCCGGCCGTCACGCGTGACCCTCCCCACCTACTGACGTGAGCGGCGCGGCGGCCGCCGACGCCGCCTGGGGCCGGCACCGGGATCATGGGCCAGATCGCCAGCTTCTGGTATGCAGGGGGCGTGCCCCGATTCGAACCGTTCGCCGCCGTCCATTACGACCCCGCCCGCGTGGAGGTGGGC
The DNA here is from genome assembly GCA_030862235.1 of Actinomycetota bacterium. Classification (GTDB taxonomy): domain Bacteria; phylum Actinomycetota; class Acidimicrobiia; order Acidimicrobiales; family AC-14; genus JALZEC01. The sequence goes on from JALZEC010000260.1 coordinate 561, forward strand.
GACGTCGTCGCCCCGCCGTACGACGTGGTGGGGCCCGAGGAACAGGCCCGCCTCGAGGCCCGGAGCCCCTACAACGTGGTGCGCGTCGATCTCGCACCGGCGACCTCCGAATCCGGTGAGGACACGGGACAGGACCGATACGAGGCGGCGCGCTGCCGGTTCGAGGAGTGGCTGGCCGAGGGTGTGCTGGTGGTGGACCCCGAGCCCGGCTTCTATGTGTACCGCATGGGGTGGCGGGGCGACGACGGCCAGCCCCACCAGACCTCGGGTGTGCTGGGCCTCCTCGAGCTGGACCCGGCAGGCACCGGCAGCATCCTCCCGCACGAGCGGACGATGCCCAAGCCGCTGGGCGACCGCCTGCGGCTGATGCGCGCCTGCCGGGCCAACGTGTCGCCCATCTGGACCCTGTCGCTGGCCCCGGGCTTGAGCGGGCTCTGCGAACCCTCAGGCCCACCCCTGCTCCGCTGTACCGACGACGACGGTGTGCACCACCGGCTCTGGCACATCACCGCGCCGGCCGCCCTCGAAGCGCTGGCGACGACCGTCGCGTCCGCGCCTGTCGTGATCGCCGACGGCCATCACCGGTACGAGACCGCCCTGGCCTACCAGGCCGAGCAGCGGGCCGCCTTCGGCGACCAGCCCCGTGCGGCCGACCTGGTTCTGGCCTACGTCGTCGAGCTGGCGGAGGAGCAGCTCGGCGTTCGCCCGATCCACCGCCTGCTCAGCGACCTGCCCGACGACCTCGACCTGGCCACGGCCCTCGCTCCGTTCCTCGAGATCGAGCCGGTGGGAGCCCCGACCGAGGCGCTCCTCGAACAGATGGCGAGGGCCGAGGCGCTGGCCCTGGTCACCGCCGACCAAGCCCACCTGCTCCACCCCCGTCCGGAGGCGGTGGGAGACGCCATGGTGGACACAGAGCTCCTCGATCCCGCCCTGGACCATCTCCCCCCGCACACCGTCGGCTACCACCATGACCTCTCGACGGTGCTCGCTCTCCTCGATAAAGGAGAGGCGCAGGCCGCCATCCTCGTCCGTCCGGTCACCGTTGACCAGATCGCGACGGCCGCCGCCGCCGGTCGTCGACTGCCACAGAAGACGAGCTTCTTCCACCCGAAGCTGCGGACGGGTCTGGCCTTCCGGCTCCTGGACCGGTAACCGGCGCGGCGCGTCGCCCCTCAGGCCCGGACGGGACGAGGCAATCCGAGGCGGATGTCAACCCCGGGTGAGAAATGAGCGAGTGGCGGGTCGGACCGCGGCGGAAGGCCGGCGGCGTCCAGCACCGTCTCGTGCAGGTGGCCAACGCTGGCCCGCTGCAGTGGCCAAGCCGGATGGCCGACGTCGGTTACCAGGAGCCCGGCCACGGGATGGACGCTGTAGGCGCGCCATCGCCCTGTCAGCCAGACGTCGCGCTCGCTCAGCTCGTTCTCCGGGATGGGCTCCCCCACCTCGACAGTGACGTCGACCAAGGCTCCCGTCGAACCCGGCCAACACCGCCGGCTCTCGTACTGGCGTACCCGCTCCTCGGGCCGTTCCACGCTCATAGAGGCCCACACGTACGGCACTCCATACAGGGCCCGGGCGGCGAGGACGAAGGGCAACCGGGCTGCATCCAACGAGAAGAACCACAGCCCGTCGTCGCCGTCGGGACCACGCACGTAGGTCCGCAGGTTGATCTCGGGAAAGCGGCCGAGCCAGGGCAAGGCGGGCAGGCCCACGGGCGCGACGTCGTTCATCATCAGCGGCGTCAGGCCGACCCAGGCCTGGCCCTCGAAGGTGTCGAGGGTGAGCTCGGACGGCAGCAGCGGTCGCACGGCGTCGGGGGGGTAGGCCCAGTGCAGGGCCAGGAACTCCAGCCACTCCTGCCGCCACACGGGCGCTACCGGCGGATGCAGACGGTTACGACTCGGCACGCGCGTGTTCCTGCCCTGACCGGAAAGGCGTCACGCCTGGGCTTCTCCGATGCGAGCGCGGGCTGCCGTCAACGCCGCCTCCACCCGTTTCGCGTGCTTGGCCAGCACGACCTTCTCGGCCACCACCTCGGTGCGGCTCTCGGTGCGGGCGGCCGTGCGGAAGAACCGTCTTCGCACCCTCCCCACGACCACCACCTCGTCATTGGCGCTGTAGTCGACGGCGGAGGCCGGCGGATCCTCCCACACCACCGGCACGCTCTCGGCTCGCTCGCCCGGACGCGGCACGGTGACCTGGTACTCCACCAACCTGCTGCCCGACGGCAACTGGCGGAGCGTCGCCGGCCGGGCCAGCCGGCCGATCAGGACCACGATGTTGGTCATGGCATGTCCCCTCTTGCTCGCTCAGGAACCAGAAGGGGGAAGTGCCGAAAACGTATGCGGGGGGTACGACAACGAGCCGGCAACGAGGCGCTCCTGGCCCGAGGGCCGTCTCAGCCGAGAGCAGCAAGCCGTTCGGCGGTGTCGGCCAGCTCAGGATCGACGTCCGCCACCCGCTGGAACAGTTCGCGGGCCCGAGGCGTGTCGCCTACCCGTTCGTACAGGTCGGCCAGGGCGTACCACAACCGCAGGTGGTGCGGCTCGGGGGGACGGCGGGGTGACAACGGCCCCCGTTCCAGCAGGGCGATCGCCTTTCGCAGCTCGCCCCGGTCGGCGAGGCTGCCAGCCATCACGATCCGGCCCTCGGTGACCAGGTCGGCGCCGGGCGACGCCTGGCGCAGCTCGTCCCACAGCGCCTCCACCTTCCGGGGCTTGCCGAGAGCCCGGTAGGTGTCGGCCAGCACCGGGTGCTGCTCGACCGACCCCGTCAGACGCACGAACGCCTCGAGATGAGCGGCCGCCTGGGTCCACCGCCCGAGCCGGTAGAGGGTCAGCCCCGCCAGCTCCCGGACGGTGCCGACCTCCGGCGCCTCTTCGGTCAGAGGCCGGAGAAGGCGCCACGCTTCCTGGAACCGGTCCCGCTCGAAGGCCCGGGCGGCATCGACCAGCACTTGCTCGACTTTCGCTGACCGCCGCTCCCCCACCGCCTTGGCGATCTCGGCGGCCACGGGGGGCGGCGCCTTCCGAGGGGAGGACGACCTGCTCGCCGCCTTTTTCGCCGGTGCCCCTCCCGGCGCCTGCGCCTGGTCGACCTCCCGTACCCACACGTCGGGCTCCCACGCGGGGGGGCGCCCTCGGTCCGGCAGTTCCCGGTGCGGACGGGCGCGGTCCTCCTCGGCCGATCTGCGCACCTGGCGGGCGCCCCGGCGGGCTACCCCACCCCACCCCGGTCGCTCCACCGGCCCGTCGGAGCGGGCGGTTCCCTTCCGCGGGGCGTCGCCGCCCCGGCCGGCTGCACCCCCCGTCCGCCGATCCTCTCCCATCCTGGGCCGTTCCCCGGTCGAGTCCGTCGTCCGCCGCCCCGGGCGAGACGTCCGTTCCCCGGCCCGGGGCGTCCGCTGGTCACCAGC
>JALZEC010000106.1 GCA_030862235.1 Actinomycetota bacterium
GTCCAGGATCGGGCGCAGGATGTCCAGGTAGGGGGACGCGGCGACAGCCGCGACGGTTGTGACGGACACGATGATCTCCTTGGGCGAACCGAATGGGATCCGCCGGTGCCCAGGAGAGAAGGCGCTAGATTGCCTCGGGCTGGGCGCCGGCGATGATGCTCGCCCGACCGGGCGAGGGCACGATGGCCGCTCAGCGCCTTGCCATGGGGCGGGCTCCTTCCGTCTCGTCCACTGGCCGTCCATTCTGTCAGGTCCCCGGTCAAAACTCCCACCGCTGTTGCCCTAGATGTAACCTGTATGTATCCACCCGCCATACAGCGTCCGATGACTGACGAGAGCTCGCCCAAATCCGAATCGCTGAAAGCTCTGTACTGGAGGAGCGAGATCCTCCGGCTGATGTACTGGCTTCGGGGTGAAGGTTTCGGCGACACCGTCGATGCTCCGACCCTCGAGCACTACCTGGGTGTCGAGGCGTCGATCGGGCTGACCTACCTCGACAAGCTGGTCGAGGACGGTCTGTTGGTACGGGACGGAGAGTGGTACGCCTTGTCCGACGCGGGCCTGGCGGAAGGTGAGGAGGAGTACCTAACCGCCTTCAGCGACCTTCTGAAGCCAGACCACGGAGCGTGCAGCGACGAGTGTTGGTGCCAGATGTCGGCGGCCGAGGCGGAGATCTGCGCAGCCCAACGAGAGAGGAAGATTCAGAACAGATGAGCTCCTCGACAAGAGAGCCGAACGGTGGCGCCCTCCCCCGGCACTACCTGAAGCCGTGCCTCCTATTGCTGCTGGCCGAGGGCCCGTCCCACGGGTACGACCTCCTGGAGCAGGTACGGAAGCTGGGCATCGGTGGCGCCGAACCGGGCGGGCTCTACCGCTACCTCCGGTCGATGGAGAAGGAGGAGCTGGTGAGCTCCTGGTGGGAGCCGTCCCAGGCTGGCCCCGCTCGGCGCACCTACATCCTCACCGACCGTGGAAAGCGCGCCCTCGAGTCGTCAGTTGCCTCGCTGCGTGACGTTCGGGAGATCCTGGTGAGCCTGCTCGACCGATACGACGGGCTCAACGAGGACAGCCTGCGTGGCCCGAACGGACAACCCGGCGCCCGCCGGGCCTAGATCGAATCCCGATAAACACCAGAACGGTGCGAGACTAAAGACACTGGAAGCGTCCCGGCTCTAGTCACGGGGCACCTTCCGGCGCACCGGCAAGTGCCTGCAAGTGCCTGCAAGTGAACGAATTCGACCAGAAGAGGTTTCACCATGTGTCTCGGCATCCCCGGCCAGCTCGTCGAGATCGTTGACCTCGACGAGAGACGGGCCATCGCCGACGTCGACGGCGTCCGACGCGAGGTCAACATCGCCTTGGTCGTCGGCGAGGCCGGCGGCATCAAAGTCGGTGACTGGGTCCTGATCCACGTCGGCTTCGCCATGAGCAAGATCGACGAGGAGGAGGCGGAGCGCACCCTCTCGTTCATCAAGGAGCTGGGCAGCGTCTACGACGACGAGATTGCCCAGTTCAGCGAGAGCGAGCCGTTTGTCCTACCTGACACCGTGCCCGACGCGGTGGCCGATGCTGAGAGCGTGACCCAGCCATGAGGTTCGTCGACGAGTACCGCGACCCGGCGGCGGCCCGGGCCTGCGTCAACGAGATCACCGCCTTGGCCGCCGACCTGGCGGCCAAGCGTGGGCACCACCTCAAGTTCATGGAGGTGTGCGGGGGCCACACCCACACGATCTACAAGCACGGGATCGAGAACGTCCTACCTCCCACCGTCGAGCTGGTCCACGGGCCGGGCTGCCCGGTCTGCGTGATCCCCATGGGTCGGGTGGACGACGCCATCGCTGTGGCTCGCACGCCGGGCGTGATCTTCACGTCTTTCGGCGACATGATGCGCGTTCCCGGCTCCACGTCCAACCTGCTGGAGGCCAAGGCCCAGGGGGCGGACGTCCGCATGGTCTACTCCCCGCTTGACGCGCTCCGGATCGCGGCCCAGAACCCGGACAAGGAGGTCGTCTTCTTCGCCGTCGGGTTCGAGACCACCGCGCCGTCGACGGCTGTCACCCTGCTCAAGGCCCGGGAGAAGGGGATCCTGAACTTCTCCCTGTTCTGCAACCACGTCACGATCGTCCCGCCGCTGCGGGCCATCCTCGAGTCGCCCGACCTGCGCCTTGACGGCTTCCTCGGCCCAGGCCACGTCTCGACGGTGATCGGCAACCGGCCCTACCGGTTCGTGCCCGGCGTCTACGGCAAGCCGCTGGTGACCGCCGGCTTCGAGCCCCTCGACATCCTCCAGGCCATCGTCATGCTCTGCCGCCAGCTGCGGGACGGGCGCTGCGAGGTCGAGAACCAGTACACCCGGGCCGTCCCCGAGCAGGGCAACCCCAAGGCGCTGGCCATCTTGGGCGAGGTCTTCGAGCTGCGTCCCCACTTCGAGTGGCGGGGCCTGGGCTTCATCTCCCAGTCCGCCCTCAAGCTGAAGGAGTCGTTCGCCGCCTGGGATGCCGAGCTCAAGTTCGAGATCCCTGGCGTGCGGGTCGCCGACCCCAAGGCCTGCCAGTGCGGCGAGGTCCTCAAGGGCGTCATCAAGCCGTGGGAGTGCAAGGTGTTCGGCACCGCCTGCACCCCGGAGACCCCGATCGGCACGTGCATGGTCTCCTCCGAGGGCGCCTGCGCCGCCTACTACAACTACGGCCGGTTCACCAAGCACCAGACGGTGCCGGTGAACATCGGCCCGCGGTCGGACGCGCCCGTCCCGGCGGGCTGACCCGTGGCTGAGCCCGCGCTTCCCGGCTCCGTGCCCGAACGGAAGGGCGGGGAGCCGGACGAGCCCACTTCCGACCGGCCCACTTCCGACGGGCCCACTTCCGACCGGCATCGTGGCGACGGCCATGAGCCGACGCGGGAAGAGATCGTCCTCGAGCGGATCGAGGCCTTCCGCCGGCGCCGGCCCAAGCTGCGGGACGACTTCATCAACTCCGCCCATGGCGCCGGCGGGAAAGCGTCGGCCGCCCTCATCGACGCCGTCTTCCTCGAGGCGTTCCGCAACCCGACCCTGGAGACGCTGGCCGACGGGGCCGTCCTGACCCTGCCGTCGGGCGAGCGGCTCGCCTTCTCGACCGACTCCTACGTGGTCAAGCCCCACCGCTTCCCCGGGGGGTCCATCGGTCATCTGGCCGTACACGGCACCGTCAACGACCTCTCGATGATGGGCGCCCGGCCCCAGTGGATCTCGGCCGGGTTCATCATCGAGGACGGGTTCCCGATCTCCGAGCTGCGGGACATCGTGGCCGACATGCACGAGGCGGCGGTCCTGGCGGGGGTGGACATCGTCACCGGCGACACCAAGGTGGTGAACAAAGGGGCGGCCGACGGCTGCTACATCAACACCGCCGGCGTGGGGCTGATCCCGGCCGAGGTGAACCTGTCGGCCAAGAACGTCAAGCCGGGCGACAAGGTGCTGGTCTCGGGGAAGATCGGCGACCACGGGATCGCGGTGCTGATCGCCCGCGGCGACCTGGCTCTCGAGGCCCAGATTCCAAGTGACACGGCGCCGCTGAACCACCTGGTGGAGCGGCTGCTGGAGGCGGCGCCCAACACCCGGTTCCTCCGGGACCCCAC
>JALZEC010000283.1 GCA_030862235.1 Actinomycetota bacterium
GGTCAAGGGCGACCCGTCCCAGGCGGCGGCGGTCGCGGTGCTGGAAGCGGCGCTCGGGGAGCTCAACGCCGGAACCCCTCTCTATCGCTCCTCGCTGACGGCCGAACAGAGGGCCGAGCTGCGGCCCATGTTCCTCCTCACCAACAAGCCCGTCCTCGCCGTGGTGAACCTGGGGGAGGACCAGTTGGACGACGCCGACACCCTGACGAAGCCGGTCGCCGCCGAGCTGGGCGACGCCGCCGACGTCCTGGGCGTCAGCGTCCAGCTGGAGGCGGAGGCGACCCGGCTGGACCCGGCCGACCGCCAGGAGCTGCTCGAGGGATTGGGCCTGGGCGAGGGCGCCCTGCCGCGGGTCGTGCGCGCCGCGTACCACCTCCTCGGGCGCCGGACGTTCCTCACCACCGGGGACAAGGAGTCGAGGGCCTGGACGTTCCGCGCGGGTGCCAAGGCGCCCGAGTGCGCCGGCGTCATCCACTCGGACCTGCAACGGGGGTTCATCCGGGCGGAGGTCATCCGCTGGGACGAGCTGCTGGAACTGGGTTCGTGGCAGGCGGCCAAGGAGGCGGGCAAGCTGCGGATCGAGGGGAAGGACTACGAGGTCGCCGACGGCGACGTCCTCGAGATCCGCTTCAACGTCTGAGGCGGTGCCGTCATGCCGTGGCTTCTTCGTGGCGAGCAGGTGCTGGCGGCGGTCGAGGTGGCCGAGGGAAGGCGCGAGCGGATGCGCGGGCTTCTCGGACGGGATGGCATCGAGGGAGCCCTGATCCTGCGGCCGTGCCGGTCGGTGCACACAGTGGGCATGACCTTCCCGATCGACGTCGCCTTCTGCACCCGCGACTTGCGTGTGCTGCGCACGCTGGAGCTCCGGCCCAACCGACTGACTCGCCCTTCGCTGCGCGGATGTTGCGTCATCGAGGCCGAGCGGGGTGCCTTCGAACGATGGAAGCTGCGGCCGGGTGACGTCCTGGAGATCCGGGAGTGACCGGCCTCCGTGGCTCGAATACAGACTCCGCCGGCCGGCTCGTCTTGGTGGCGACGCCCATCGGCAACCTGGGCGACCTCTCGCCCCGCGCCATCGACACCCTCGCCAAGGCCGATGTCATCGCCTGTGAAGACACGCGGAGGGTGCGGCAGCTCCTCGCCCACGCCGGCGTCCCCGCCGGCAGCCGGCTGGTGACTGTGAACGACCACAACGAGGCATCCGCCGTGCGGACGGTGCTCGAGCGACTGGACGCCGGGGGCATTGTCGCCGTCGTGTCCGACGCAGGAATGCCCGCCATATCCGATCCGGGCGAACGGCTGGTGTCTGCCGCCGCCGCCGCCGGTCACGAGGTCACTGTGGTGCCGGGCCCCTCGGCGGCGCTCACCGCCCTCGTCCTCAGCGGTCTTCCCACCGGCCGCTTCTGCTTCGAAGGGTTCCTCCCCCGTAAGGGCACGGCGCGGACCGAACGCCTCGACGCCTTGGCCACCGAGCCGCGGACGATCATCCTGTTCGAAGCTCCTCACCGCGTCAGCGAAACGGTGGACGACCTGGTCGAGACGCTCGGTCCGCTCCGTCGAGTGGCAGTGGCCCGGGAGCTGACTAAGCGCTTCGAGGAAGTGTGGCGGGGAACGCTGGGAGGAGCGGCCGCCCACCTCGAGCAGGCTGAACCACGGGGCGAATTCGTGCTGGTGATCGACGGCGCGCCTCCTGCTCCCGGTCCATCCGACCAGGACGTGGAGGACGCCCTGCGGTCGTTGCTGAGCGCCGGGATCGACAAGCGAACGGCCATCGCCCAGGTGGCCCGGGAGCTGCACGTCCCCAAGCGCGAGGTGTACGGGCTTGCCCTGAAACTCAGCGGGGACTGACGCGCCCGCTCGGTAGCCTTCACTCTCGTGGCCCGCTTCTACTGCACGACACCGATCTACTACGTCAACGACGCGCCCCACATCGGCCACGCCTACACCACCGTCATCGGCGACGCCCTCAGCCGCTGGCACCGCCTCTTGGGAGACGACGTCCTCTTCCTGACGGGAACCGACGAGTACGGGCTCAAGAACAAGCAGGCGGCGGACGCGCTGGGCTTGCATCCCAAGGAGCTGGCCGACCGTAACAGCCCTCGTTTCCGGCAGGCCTGGGACGAGCTCGACATCGCCTACGACGACTACATCCGGACCACCGAGCCGCGTCACACGATGGCGGTGCAGAAATTCCTCCAAGCCATCTACGACAACGGCGACATCGAGTTGGGGATCTACGAGGGTCTCTACTGCGTGGCGTGCGAGGCCTACTACGTCGAGGACGATCTCGTAGACGGCAACTGCCCCATCCACCGTCGCCCGGTCCAACAGGTGCAGGAGGAGAACTGGTTCTTCCGGCTGTCGCGTTACGAGCAGCGTCTCCTCGACTACTACGACGCCCATCCCGAGGCCGTGATCCCCGCCACCCGGCGCAACGAAGTGACGGGCTTCATCCGCCAGGGGCTCCAGGACATCTCGATCAGCCGCAGCTCGTTCGACTGGGGCGTGCCCCTGCCCTGGGACCCGTCGCACGTGACGTGGGTCTGGTTCGACGCTCTCCCCAACTACATCACTGCTGCGGGCTACGGCGCGGACGACGAGCGGTTCGCCTACTGGTGGCCGGCCGACTACCACCTGGTCGGCAAGGACATCATCCGGTTCCACGCCGTCTACTGGCCGGCCATGCTTCTGGCCGCAGGACTGGAACCCCCCCGGTGCGTCGCCGCTCACGGCTGGCTCCTTCTCGGCGGAGAGAAGATCTCGAAGAGCAACACCAAGCTGACGCAGATCACGCCGCACGATTTGGTGGCGGAGTTCGGCGTGGACGCCGTGCGCTACCACTTCCTGCGCGACACCCCATTCGGCCCGGACGGCGACTTCTCCTACGAGGGCCTCCTGGCCCGCTACAACTCGGATCTGGCGAACAACTTCGGGAACCTCGTCTCGCGGGTCACGACGGTGGTCGGAAACAAGTGCAGCGGTGTCGGTCCCGCCCCACGGGACGACAGTCCGTTGCGCCCGGTGGCGGCTGAGGTCGTGAAGGCGACGGCTGACGCGTGGGACCGTCTGGCCCCGTCGGAAGCGCTGGAGGCGACATGGCGGCTGATCCGTCAGACCAACGCCCACTTGGAGGACAACGAACCGTGGAAGGCCGAACCGGGACCGGCGGTCGACGCCGTGCTCGGCGACGCTCTCGAAGCAGTTCGCATTGTCTGCCTTCTCGCCTGGCCCGCCATCCCGCGAGCGGCCAGCGAGGCGTGGCGACGGCTCGGCCTCCCCGGTCTGCCCTCAGACGAACGGGTGCCGGACGGGGCCGAGTGGGGTGGCTACCCGGGCGGGTTGGCGGTTGAAAAGGGCCAACCTCTGTTCCCCCGGAAGAAGGCGTAGCGGCGAGATGTGGACGGACACCCATTGCCACCTGCAGTTCGAGGGCATTCCCGCTGGCGCCCTGGAACGGGCGGCCGCAGCCGGAGTCGACCGTTTCATCTGCATCGGCACCGATGCCGACCACTCGCGCCGGGCGATCGTCGCCGCGGCGACCGATCCTGGCCAACGCGTTTGGGCGACGGTCGGTGTCCACCCGCACGAAGCCAAGCATGGGACGGACGAGATCCTGCCCCTCATCGACGCGCCCCGGGTGGTCGCCATCGGCGAATGCGGGCTCGACTTCTACTACGAGCACTCGCCGCGGGACGTGCAGCGGGCGGTGTTCGCGGCCCAGATCGCGCTGGCTCGCATCCATGACCTCGCCCTGGTCGTGCACACGCGTGATGCGTGGGACGAGACCTTCGCCGTCTTGCAGACGGAGCAGGTGCCGGAACGCGTCGTGTTCCACTGTTTCACCGGCGGCCCCGCCGAGGCCAGGCGGGCGCTCGAGCTCGGCGCCTATCTCTCATTCAGCGGGATCGTCACCTTCAAGAACGCAGGCAATGTGAGGGAAGCGGCCGCCTTGTGCCCCGCTGACCGTCTGCTCGTAGAGACAGATGCGCCCTATCTCGCACCCGTCCCTCACCGGGGCGACGTGAACGAACCCGCCCACGTCGCCGTCGTCGGCGCTGCCCTGGCTGCACTCCGTACGGAGAGCGAGGAGGAGCTGGCCGCCCAGACGTCGGCCAACGCGGCCAAGGTGTTCAAGCTGGGGTGACGGTCGGCCGACGTTCGGCGGACGGTCGGCTGACGGTCCACTGACGGAAGGTTTGCGGGCGTTTCGCCCGCTCGCCTAGGGTTTCGGGCCTCGCAAACCATCGCACTCGACCATCGCGGCACCGGACAGGACTGGGGGTCATTCCTGACGGCGACACACGGTGGGCTCAAGCGTTCGCGTTACGC
>JALZEC010000287.1 GCA_030862235.1 Actinomycetota bacterium
GCCGGCCTGTCAAGCCGGAGGCCGCGGGTTCAAATCCCGTCAGGACCGCTCCAGGTCGGGTAGCTCAGTTGGCAGAGCGCGCGCCTGAAAAGCGCGAGGTCACCGGATCGACGCCGGTCCCGACCACCAAACCAGAACATCGCAACCGTCTACGGGCCACCAGCCGCCCGGGCACCGGATCTCCCGACCCTGCGCGGCGCACCAGGGAAAGGAGACCGGCATGTCGGACAAGCGAGTGGCACTGGTTACGGGCGGTGACAAGGGGATCGGGGCGGCGATCACCCAAGCGCTGGCCAGAGATGGCATCCACGTTGCCGCCGGATACCACCGAAACAAGGAGGGCGCGGAGGAGCTGGCGGAGAAGCTGCGGTCCGATGGCTTCACGGTGACGGTCCATCAGGGCAACGTGGGCGAGCCCGAGGACTGCCGTCGGGTGGCGGATGAGGTGCTGTCCGAGCACGGCCAGATCGACTACCTGGTCAACAACGCCGGGGTGACCGTGGACAAGACCGTGCGCAAGATGAGCATCGAGGACTGGCACGCCGTCCTGAGGATCAACCTGTCGGGCGCCTTCTACATGACCAAGGCCGTCCTCGACCACATGCTCGAGCGGAAGTCCGGCCGCATCGTCAACATCAGCTCGGTTGTCGGCCAGACCGGCAACATCGGGCAGGCCAACTACGCGGCGTCCAAGTCGGGGCTGTTCGGCCTGACCAAGAGCCTGGCCCTGGAGACGGCGCAGAAGGGGATCACGGTCAACTGCGTGGCCCCCGGCTTCATCGAGACGGACATGGTGGCCAAGGTGCCGAGCGAGGCTCTGGAGAAGGTCATCGAGGACATCCCCATCGGGCGCCTGGGTCAGCCCCGGGAGGTGGCCCGGGCCGTCCAGTTCCTGCTCGATGAAGACGCCGGGTACATCACCGGCACGGTCCTCTGCGTGAACGGCGGCCTGGAGATGTGAAGCGCCGCCGGGGTCTCCGGCGCGCTCTGACCAGCGCCTTCTTGGCTTTGAGGTGCCCCCGCGGGGACCCTGTACGGTACGGGCGGCAAGGGGAAAGCAGCCGAGGAAGGAACCGATGAGCAGGAACGTCGGCCAGAGGGGGATGGCCGCGGCAGTGGCCGCGGCGTTTGCGCTGAGCCTGGCGGCCTGCGGGAGCGGCACCGACCGGCGGGCGATCGCCGCCTCGCTCGTCGGCGGATCCGCCGGGTTTTACCCGGAGGACATCACGGTGGACAAGGAGGACACCGTGCTGCTGAAGGTCGGCAACGGAACGGACCGGGTGCACGGCTTTTCCATCGAGGGCTACCGGGTCCGTCGCGAGGTGCAGCCCAACGAAGCCCTCGACGTGAAGTTCCGCGCGTTCAGGGCGGGCACCTTCAAGATCTACTGCCAGCTCCACCCCACGCACCAGCCGGCGACCCTCGTCGTCCGCTGACGCCCGCGCAGTTCCAAAGACCTGCCCCGGCGATACTCTGACCAGAGGTGAATGTGTTCGACCGCATCGGGGCGGACGGGTACGAGCAGGTTGTCTTCTGCCACGACCGCGCCACCGGCCTCCGTGCGATTGTCGCCATCCACTCCACCCGACTGGGACCGGCGCTGGGAGGCACCCGGTTCTACCCCTACGCCAGCGAGGACGCCGCCTTGGAGGACGTCCTGCGCCTGGCCAAGGGCATGACCTACAAGAACGCGGCGGCGGGACTCGATCTCGGTGGCGGCAAGGCGGTCATCCTGGGTGATCCGGCCGTCGACCGCACCGAGGCTCTGATCCGTGCTTACGGGCGGTTCGTCGACTCACTCAGTCGCCGCTATGTGACGGCCGAAGACGTCGGCACCACGCAGGCGGACATGGACCTCATCCGGCGCGAGACGAGGAACGTCACCGGGGTGAGCGTAGAGCTTGGCGGTTCCGGAGACCCCTCCCCCGCCACCGCTCACGGCGTGATGTGGGCGATGAAGGCCGTAGCCGCCCACCTCTGGAACAGCCCGTCGCTCGAAGACAGGCACGTGGTGGTGTCCGGCGTGGGAAAGGTGGGCAGCATTCTGGTCCGGCTGCTGGTGGAGGAGCACGTACGGGTGACCGTCGCCGACATCGTCCCCGCCGCGGTCGAGCGCTTGGCGTCCGAACTGGGGGTCGAGGTGGCGCCGGTCGCGTCCGCCCACGGGGTCCCTTGCGACATCCTCTCCCCATGCGCCCTCGGTGGCGTCTTGGACGCTGTCCGCATCCCCGAGCTCGGCTGCGCGGCGGTGGTCGGCGCGGCCAACAACCAGTTGGCCGAGGCTTCCTGCGCCAAGCTGCTGGCGGACTGCGGGATCGTCTACGCCCCCGACTACATCGTCAACGCCGGGGGAGTCATCAACATCGCCGAGGAGCTGTCCCCTACCGGCTACCACCGGGAGCGGGCGCTCGCTTCCGTCCGGCGGATCTACGAGACTACGGCTCAGGTGCTGAGCACGGCCGAGGCCGAAGGGGTCACGACGGCCGAGGCCGCCGACCGCCTCGCCCAGAGACGCATCGACGAGGTCGGGCACGTGCGCAACATCCGCTCGTTCAGGTAGACCGGATGGACGGGCCAGCCGGCACGAGTCAGCCCAAGGGCGGCGCGTTCTGGCAGCCTGAAACGAAGGGCCGCTGGGAACGGGTCGAAGGAGGCGGATGGGAGAGGAGGCGGGGATGACGACGGTGTTCAACCACGACGACCTCTGGGCCGCGCCCCTCCACGACCGCCACAGCGATCGCGGGCTCTCCGGCGACGACCTGATCGGCATGTACCGGCTCATGCTCCTGGCGCGCACGGTCGACCAGAAGATCTGGAACCTCCAGCGGGTCGGCAAGATCCCGTTCATGATCCCGGGCCAGGGCCAAGAGGGCGCGCAAGTCGGCTCGGCGTGGGCGCTGCGGCGGGGATATGACGTCGCCCTCCCCTATTACCGGGACTTTGGCGTCGTCCTCACGCTGGGCATGACACCGGAGGAGGTCCTCCTCAACTCCCTGGCTCGCCCCTCGGACCCCAACTCGGGGGGCCGCCAGATGCCGAACCACTGGGGGTGCGCCCGGCTGAACATCATCACCGGGTCGTCGCCCATCGGCACCCAGTTGCCGCATGCCGCCGGCCTGGCGAACGCCGCCCGGATCCGGGGCGAGGACAGGGTCACCGTCTGCTGGTTCGGCGAGGCCACCGCCTCAAAGGGCGATTACCACGAGGCGCTCAACTACGCCGGGATCCACCGCCTGCCGCTGGTGCTGGTGTGCGAGAACAACGGATACGCGATCTCGGTGCCGCACGAGTTGCAGCAGGCGGTCTCCAACGTGGCCGACCAGATGCCGGCCTACGGCATCGAAGGCGTGATCGTGGACGGCAACGACCCGCTGGACGTCTACCACGCCACCGCGGCCGCCGTTGCTCGTGCCCGGGACGGTGGAGGTCCGACGCTGGTCGAGTGCAAGACCTACCGCTTGCTCCCGCACACCTCTGATGACGACGACCGCAAGTACCGGTCGGCGGAAGAGGTCGAGCAGTGGCGGAAGCGCGACCCACTCGTCCGCATGCGCCAGTACCTCATCGAGCAGCACCTGCTCTCCGTCGAAGACGAGGAGAAGCTGGCCGAGGACGTCAGGAACGAGGTCAACGAGGCCTCCGAGCGGGCGGAGGCGACCCCCGACGCCGAGCCGGCGGATGCCTACAAGCGGGTGTGGGCCCGTCCTGTACGCCCCATCCCCCGGATACCAGCGGACGTCCCCCAGGAGGTCGTCCGCCGAGAGCCCGAGCCCCATCCCGGAACCGGGGTCGAACGGAGCCTGCTGGAGACCGTCCGGCACACCCTGCACGAGGTCATGGCCGCCGACGAGCGGGTGGTGGTGCTGGGCGAGGATGTCGGCCTTGTCGGCGGTGTGTTCCGGGTGACCGAGGGGTTGCAGGCGGCCTACGGGGCCCACCGGGTGATCGACACCCCCCTCGCCGAGTCGGCCATCGTCGGGATCGGGATCGGGATGGCATTGGCCGGGCTCCGTCCGGTCGTGGAGATCCAGTTCGCCGACTTCCTCCACTCCTGCGTCGACCAGCTCGTCAACGAGGCGGCCAAGATCCACTACCGCTCGAACGGCGACTTCTCGGTGCCGATGATCGTCCGGGCGCCGTGGGGGGGCGGGACCCACAGGGCCATCTACCACTCGCAGGCGGTGGAGGCGTTCTACGCCCATGTGGCCGGGATCAAGGTGGTCTGCCCATCCACCCCGGCCGACGCCGCCGGGCTGCTGCGCGAGGCCCTCGACGACCCCGACCCCGTGCTCTTCCTGGAGCACAAGCTCACCTACCGCCGCAAGATCCGTGGGCTCGTTCCCGAGGGTGACTGGCGGATCCCCATCGGGGTGGCCGACGTGGTCCGTCCGGGGGACGACCTCACCCTCGTGACCTACGGGCTCCACCGCCACCTGGCCCTCGACGCGGCCGAGGCGCTGGCCGAGGACGGCCTCTCGGTCGAGGTCATCGACCTGCGCACGATCTCCCCACTCGACCGGGACACGGTGCTCGAGTCGGTGGTTCGCACGGGGCGGCTCCTGATCGTCCACGAGGACAACATCAGCTTCGGCGTGGGCGCGGAGATCGCAGCCATCGTCGCCGAGGAGGCGTTCTACGACCTCGACGCCCCCGTGCGGCGGTTGGCCATGCCCGACGTGCCGGCCATGCCCTACAACGTGATCCAGGAGGCGGAACTCCTGATCGGCACCGACGACATCAAGGCCGCGGCCCGGGGGATGCTGGCCGAGTAGGCCGATCCAGGGCCGGGGCGGTCATCACCAGATGAACATCCCCTCGTGCCTCGACCGTGGGTAGCGGCCTCGCCCCCCGTTCAACGCTGGCGGTAGACCATGCGGGTCTCGCCCACCTGGATCTCGTCTCCCGAGTAGAGGGGGCGGGCCTGGCCGAGGGCGGCTCCGTTGACCAGGGTCCCGTTCAACGAGTCGAGGTCGGAGACGCACCAGCCGGCGGCCAGCCGTTCGAAGACGGCATGGCGGCGCGAGACAGTGGGGTCGTCGGGAAGGATGACGTCGTTGGCCTC
>JALZEC010000109.1 GCA_030862235.1 Actinomycetota bacterium
GGGGATCAGCGAGGCGGTGGCGCGCGCCCGACTCCGCCGCCGCCGACGCCGCCGGGCCGGGCCTCCCGCAGCCGGCCTCTACCGCCGCGATCCGTTCGCCGGAGAGCTGACGCGCCGCCTCGAGTGGTACGCCCTGGCCCGGCGCCAGGACGGAGACGGCACCGCCGCCGAGGCTCGCCTGGAACCGGGGACGGTGCCCGTCGGAGAACGCGACCGGGAAGAGGTGACCCTCTCGTTCGTGCGATCGGCCGGCTTGTGCCTTCTGGGCCCGCGAGCTCGGGAGGTGGCACGGGCCATCACGCTCACCTTCCTGGCCGAACACGACCCCGACACGGGCCGAGCGATCGTCGTGGGCGACCTCCTGCCGGCGGCCACGACCTTCCCCGGACTGGGCCGAACCCGCGAGGTGGGCGCCGTGCTCGGTGGGCTCCAGACCGAGATCTCCCGCCGCCGGAGCCTGCTCGCCGAGGCGGGAGCGGAGGACGTGATCGACTACCACGCCAAGCGTCCGGGAGAACGTCTGCCCCTCATCCTGGTCGCCACGGCGGAGATGACGACCTTCGAGGCCGAGCGCCTCCGGGACCTCCTGGCCGATGGCGCCGCCACGGGGATCGTCGGCTTGGTGGTCGACGCTCCCCTCGATGGCCTGCTCGCCGTGGCCCTCCAGGGCCCAGGTCGCGTGGCGGCGCAGTCGGGGCGTGAGGGTGACCCCGACCTGACCGGCACGCGCATGTTCACCGTTGAGCGGGAGCCGGCAGTCGAGCTCCTCGAGGTGCTGGCGTCAGCCCGCAGCGACGTGGAGATCGAAGCGTCGCCGCGCACGGACGAGTCGTTCCAGGTCTCGCCCTCCCCCTCCCCCACCGTTTCGGTCAAGATCCTCGGCGGGTACCGCATCGACGCCCACAACAAGGAGATCCGCAGCGGCCTGCGGGCCAAGGCCAAGGAGCTCCTCGCCTTCTACCTCCTCCATCCTGAGGGCACCACCCTGGAGGAGGCGACCGAGGCCCTCTGGCCCGAAGCCGACGCCCGCCGGGGGTCGGAGTGGTTCTGGACGGCCTTGGGCAACCTGCGCAGCCGGCTGCGCTCGGCTACGGAGAAGCGGGACCTCAAGGTCATCGAACGTGACGGCGACCGTTACCGGATCGAACCCGTCTTCGACGTTGACCTCTGGCACTTCGAAGCGGCCCTGGCCGAGGCGGGCTCCAACAGCGGCGATCCCGCGTGGATCGACTCCCTGCAGGCGGCAGCCGACCTCTACACCGGCGAGTTGCTGGCCGGGTTCGACTGGCCGTGGGCGGAAGTTCCCCGAGAAGACCTGCGGGCGCGAGCGGTCGACGTCCTCGTCTCCATCGCCGCCACTCGACTCGTCGCCGGGGACGTGTTGGGCGCGCTTGATGCCCTCGAGCGAGCGGTCGAAGTCGATCCGCTGGCCGAGCAGCTGTACCGCCGGATCATGCGTCTCCACGCCAAGCTCTCCCGGCCCGACCAGGCCGACGCCACGTTCCGCGCCCTCGAAGCCCGCCTCGGTGAAATCGCCCTCGAACCCACGCCGGAGAGCGCAAAGCTGCACGGAGAGCTCTGCGGAACGGCCTGACCGCCGCTAGACGGTGTGTATGGCGTGGTTGAGGACCAGCCCGTCCTCCAGGTCGAGCGTCCCGAGTGTGTGGTGAGGTTGGGCTCGGCGTTCTGTGGGTGACCCGGGGTTGAACAACAGCTGGCCATCCAGGCCCTCCTGGTCCCAGGGGATGTGGCTGTGGCCGAACACCACGACGTCCGCCTCCGGGAAGCGCCGCTTCATCCGCCCCGCTCGCCCGTTCGACGGACCCGAGTCGTGGATCATCGCCACCTGGACACCTTCCACCTCGAACTGGCGGGTCTCGGGCAGCAGGCCGATGAGCTCGATGTCGTTGTTGCCCAATACGGCGTGCACGGGGGCAAAGCCGCCCAGTTCGTCCAGCACGTCGGATACGACGATGTCACCGGCGTGGAGGACGAGGTCCGCCGTGTCGAGGTGGCGGTAGGCGGCGTCCGGCAGCCGCCTGCTCGACCCGCGCCGGATGTGCGTGTCGGAGACCACGACGACGTGAACCATGCCGGCTCAACGGTACGCTCCGCGCCGGTGGACCCCCTGGCCGCCCTCGAGCGGATCGCCTACCTGCTCGAACGGACGGGTGCCCCCACCTACCGGGTACGCGCCTTTCGGGGAGCAGCAGCCACCCTCCGCGCCCTCGAGCCCGAGGAGCTGGCCCGACGGTGCGAACAGGGACGGCTGCGGGACCTGCCTGGCATCGGCCAGGTCACCGAGACCGTCGTGATCGAGGCGCTCGCCGGCCAGGTCCCGGGCTACCTGGCGAAGCTGGAAGAGGAGGTGGGGGAGGACGTGGCCCGGTCCGACGCCGCCGGCAACGCTATCCGTGCCGCCCTCCGGGGCGACTGCCATACCCACTCCGACTGGTCGGACGGGGGCAGCCCGATCGAGGAGATGGCGCTCACCGCCCAGGCCCTCGGGCATGAGTACATCGTCCTGACCGACCACTCGCCCCGCCTTACCGTGGCCCGCGGTCTGTCCCCCGATCGCCTTCGCCAACAACTTGACGTCGTCGCCGAGATCAACCAGCGGCTGGCGCCGTTCCGGATCCTGACCGGGGTCGAAGTCGACATCAACGAGGACGGGACGCTCGACCAGGAAGAGGAGCTGCTCGAACGCCTCGACGTGGTCGTGGCCAGTGTGCACTCGAAGCTCGGCGGCCGCATGGAGAGCGCCGAGATGACCAAGCGCATGGTCGACGCCATTCACAATCCGCACGCCGACATCCTCGGTCACTGCACCGGCCGCCTCCTCACGGCCCGAGGCCGGCCCGAGTCGCCGTTCGACGCCGACGCCGTCTTCGCCGCCTGCCTCGCCACGGGAACCGCCGTCGAGATCAACTGCCGTCCCGAACGGCTCGATCCGCCCCTGCGGCTGCTCTCGCAGGCGGTCGAGGCCGGCTGCTGGTTCTCCATCGACACCGACGCCCACGCCCCCGGTCAGCTGGAGTGGCAGATCAACGGCTGCATCCGGGCCGCCCGCTGCAACGTCCCCCTCGATCGAATCGTGAACACCCGCTCGGCTGAGGGGCTGCTGGACTGGGTCGACTCCCGCCGCTGAGGGGGCCACCCGACTTTTCTCGCATGTGCGGCTTCTTCTGGCGGATTTCCTGGCTACTGCCGCTATCGTGTCGGCGTGGCCCCCGTCTACAAGCCGGGTCAGGTCGCCGAGCTCCTCGGCGTCAGCGTTGACACCGTGCGGCGGTGGGCGGATGCCGGCCGTTTGACGACGCGCCGTACCGGCGGTGGCCAACGAGTGATCGACGGTGCCGCACTGGCCCGCTTCCTGCAGGAGCAGGGCGGGACGTATGACCCGGGGGCCATCGTGAGCCAGTCGACACGAAACCGCTTCCCTGGGATCGTGACCCGGGTGGTGAAGGACAAGGTGGCCGCGCAAGTGGAGATCCACGCCGGGCCCCATCGAATCGTGTCGCTCATGACCCGGGAGGCGGCGGACGAGTTGGGACTGGCACCGGGAGTGCTGGCCGTGGCCGCGGTGAAGGCAACCAACGTGGCGGTCGAGCTGGCCGCGACCTGAACGGGGGCTCGAAGCGACCTCGACGGCTCGAAGGTCCCGGGCGCTCCTGGTGCTCCTCGTCTGGCTCGCTCCCGGATGCACCGACAGCGACGCCACCCGCGTGAGCGCACACACGCCGGCCGGTGGCCTGCGCGTACTGGCCGCGGCGTCGCTGAGCGAGGCCTTCTCCGAGCTCGGGCGGGTGTTCGAGGGCCGTCACCCGAACGTCGAGATCACTTTCAACTTCGCCGCCTCCTCGGCTCTCGCCGAGCAGCTCAACGCCGGGGCGCCCGGTGACGTCTTCGCGTCAGCCGACGAGGCCAACATGAGGAAGGTCACCGACAGAGGCACCGCCGCCGACCCAAAGGTCATCGCCCGCAACCGACTCGCCATCCTCGTCGAGAGGGGCAACCCGAGAGGCGTCGCCGGCCTGGCCGACCTGGCCGATCCCGACCTCGTGCTCG
>JALZEC010000112.1 GCA_030862235.1 Actinomycetota bacterium
CCCGCCGCTCATCCCCCGAGGCCAGGGCCAGGCGCCGTTCAAAGAGCTGGCGCACCACACCGAACGCGAAGCCGGCCTCCAACTCCGAGCCCCGCCCACGCAGCACCTCGTGCCCGAACTCAGCCGCGCGCTCGGCCGCGGCCGCCAGCAGCGACGTCTTGCCAATGCCGGCACCGCCTTCGACGATGAGGACACCCCCCTCCATCAGCACCGCCTCGAGGGCGGCGAGCTCGTCCTCCCGCTCGAGCAGTCTCATGGCGCAAATCTATGGGGCATCGCCGGTGATCCGACTTCACATCGAGGCCAACCGGCGAGCGACGACACGATCGATAATCACGCGTCTACGCCGGCCATATTTCCGCTGGCGAGGTGATGGACTTGGAACATTATGCCTTCCCAGGCCGGGTCCCCGGGCTCGCGGGCCAGGGCCCGCTGCCAGCGGGCCAGCAACTCGGCGCCGTAGCGCTCACTCATTTTCTGGACCAGCGGCAGGGGCCGCGTCGACAGGCGGGCCGTGGAATTCAGGCCTCCGCCGAAGTCCGGTCCGGCCTTGAGTCCAGGTGCGTCCGCGTGCCGGAGGCGGACGCCATCGTGCATATAGTCCACCGAGGACGGTGGCTGCTGACCATCGATGAACGCACCGTCAAGCGTTTGCACGGGCCGTGGGATGTGTTGACCTGGCCAAATCCCTCTTGTGAAGCCGTTGGGGTAGACGCTGATGTTTCAGACGTTGCGGTCGGACTGGGCAGCGACCAGCAACGCCAGGGCCGTGCGGCTGGAGACACCGAGCTTGGCGAAGATGTGGGTCAGGTGGCGCTCTATGGTCTTCTCGCTGGTGTACATGGCGGCCGCGATCTCACGGTTGGTGTGGCCCTCGCGCACGAGCTCGGCCAGCTCTCGCTCTCGGTCTGTCAGGGACCGCAGTCCCTCCTCGGCAGCGATTGCGGTGGCGCCTCGCCGGGCGACCCGCCGGCCGAGCCGCCGGAGTTCGTGCTCGGCCTGGGCGCGGTAGCCGTCTGCGCCAATGTGACCCAGTTCCTCGGCGGCCCGTTCCAGCTCGGCGACGGCTCGTTGCCGCTGGCCGGTGCGAACGAGGGCTCGTGCCGCCAGGATGCGGCAGCGACCAGCTTCCGCGGGCACACCGGCGCCGTCGGCTCGTCTCGCTGCCTCGAGCATCATCTCCGCCGCGTGGGGCGCGTCACCACGCGCCAGCGCGACAGCGGCCGACGCTCGGTGGGCGAACGCCGCCTCGGCCACCAGTTCGCCGCCGTGAATGGCCTCTTCGGCCCGGCGCGCCCAGTCGCTGGCGGCGTCCAGGTCTCCCAGAACGAGCTCCGCTCTCGTCAACACCTCGTACGCCGCGGCGTATCCCGACCGCGAGGTCTGCAGCTCAGGGCGGCCGCCGCTCATGGCGAGCACGATCTCGCGGGCGCGTTGTGCTTGGCCCATCTCGATGAGCGGGATCGCGCTGTAGAGCCCGCTCATTCCCGGGATCAGTCCCGGGTCGGCTGACCGGGCGAGACGTACGCTCTCCTCACCAGCGCGGACGGCGGCGGCGTAGTCCCCCTTGTAGGTGGCGACGAGGCTCGACAGGCCGACGGCGACGGAGAGGAAGAGGTTGGGAGCGAGGCGTCCCGCCTCGATCGCGCCCGCCAGCAGCTCGTCGGCCTCCGCCAGCCGCCCCACCCGGATGAGCGACCATGCCTGCGCCGTCATCGTCACCAGCAGCCCGGCGCCCTGGCCGGCCGCACGTGAGACGTCGATCACCCGCTGGCAGTGTTCGATGGCGCGCTCGTGCCGCTCCAGCACGGCCTCGGACCACCCGACCCACAGTCCGACGTCCAGGCGGCTCGCGAGCTCGGTGTCGTCAAGCGCGTCGATCGCCGCGCCCGCCCTGTCCAAGGCGGCGTCGGTCGGACGGCCGAGGAAGTAGCTGGCAAGGGCGACCTG
Source organism: Actinomycetota bacterium (assembly GCA_030862235.1). Taxonomy (GTDB): domain Bacteria; phylum Actinomycetota; class Acidimicrobiia; order Acidimicrobiales; family AC-14; genus JALZEC01. The sequence continues at coordinate 1,951 of JALZEC010000112.1, forward strand.
ACCGGCGGCGGCCACAGCTAGGGCCCGATCACCGATGTCGCTTGCGCCCTCCAGCGCCTGCTCGGCCCAGTTCACCATGTCGTGGTAGCGGTTCTGATAGGCGCTGCCCGCGGCGAGTTCGACCTTCAGCTGGACGGCCTCGACCGACGTGCTGTCCGATACGAGCCGAAGGGCCCGGCGCAGCCGGGCGTCAGCGTCGCGGTGACGGCCGAGGAGGTGCTCGGTTCCGGCGCAGAACGCGGTGACGGCGATACGGGCGGGGTGCCCGTCGGGGAGGCGCTCCAACAACTCGACCAGGGTGGCCCTGCTCTCTTCCAACTCGCCGGCTGCGCCGAGAGCGCTCGCCTTGGCAATGAGCAGCTCGATTCGCCGGGCCTCTGGCTCTGCCCCCTCAGGAAGCAGTCTCAATGCGGAGTCGTACCAGCGCGCTGCGAGCGCCGGGGCCCGAGGTGCGCTCATGTGACCTGCCTCAACGAGCACCGTGACCGCGCCCTCATCGCCCTTGGTCGCGGAGCGATCGACGTGAGGGGCTTGGACCAACGCGCTCGCGCCGCGTGCGGCCAGTAAGGCCGCGAGGCGGGCATGGGCATGTGCCCGCCAGCCGCTGGCAGTGAGCTCCGAAACAGTGGCACGGACGATCGGGTGGCGAAACGCGAACTCGCCGGCCACGGCGGTCGGCAAGACGAGGTGGAACTGCAGCAGCTCGTCGAGCAGATCCAAGGCGTCGGCCTCACCGATGCCCGCGGCGCTCGCTGCCAGCCGGGCGTCGAAGGGATCACCGGTGACAGCTGCGCCCTGCAGCAGCACCCGCGACGGCGCCGACAGCGCCGACAGCTCGGTTGCCAGCGCGGCCCGCACCGGTTCAGGAACCGTCAACGCGAGCTCGGTTGCCCTCGCCGGGCGCTGCCTCTTGAGGGCAACGCCCCGCGCCAGCTGCAGCAGGAAGAAGGGGTTGCCACCGCTCTCCCGGTACAGCCGATCGGCCACCGGATCCGATACGTCTGGCCCCAGCAGCTCTCGGGCGGCGGACGCGCTGAGCGGCGTGAGATCCAGGCGCCTGCCCTCATGCTCGCGCAGAGCCGCTGCCAGGCCGGCGCCCAACTGCGGCGACACCTGTGCCGGGCGGAAGCCCAGGGCAATGAGCACCGCGCCCCGAGGCGGATGAGCGAGGAGGTGACACACCAGCTCCACCGAGCCCGAATCCGCCCAATGCATGTCGTCGAGCACGAGAACGACGGGGGCATCGGCAGCAAGCGCTGAGAGCAGGCTGCGAACCGCCCGGTAGGCGCGATAGCGCTCCTGCTGCAACTCCGGCGGACGCCCCGGCGTCAGGCGGTCGAAAGCCGGAAGGACGATCGCCAACTCGGCCTCGGAACCCTCGGCCAGCGCCTCAAGACGGTGCGGGTCCTGGGACGCCAGCCAATCGTCCAGCGCGTCGCCGAAAACGCCGAACGGTAGCTCGCCCTCGAACTCGGCCGCCCGCCCCGACAGCACGACGTGACCCCGAGCGTGCGCCGCCGCACACAGGGTCCGCAGAAGCCGGCTCTTGCCGATCCCCGGGTCGCCCGCGACTTGCAGGACAGAACGCCCGGTGTCAGCGTCCAACGCGTCGAGCATCTCGGCGATGACCTGCGCCTCGGTCGGTCGACCAACCAACAGCGGCTCGCTTGCGCTCACCGCCGCTCCCCCGGGGGAGGGCGCGCCGTTGGTGATGGGAGTCCCCAGTGCCCCCGGGGTCGCCGCCGCACGCGCGAAAGCCTAACTCTCTCCCGATGTCCGCGCCCTCGAGTCCGGTTCCGGGCGCGCCTTCCGCGCCGGCGACGCCATTCTCGCAACCGCCCGGGACTTCACGCATCAGCAAGGCGATAGCGGTGGCGGGTTACACGTTGGGGGTCACTGTGCTCCGAGGCGACGATCACCTTCCGGTCGACCACCCCGCCTGCCGCGAACACCGTTACGTGAATGGCGTTGACCGTACGTTCGGTATCGGTCGTGCCGTTAGTGGTAACCGGCGAGCTGCGCCGTCGCCGCCCTGGTCGAGGGCGACGGGCCAGGGCGGAGTCGCAACCGTTTGTGACGATCCCGAGCCTGACCGCGCCCGGCCCTGAGACCGACAAGATGCGCTCGGGCGGCGTGTGCCGCGCGGGATTGGCGGCTTGACGTGGCGGCCGGATGCCCGACACCTCGTTCCGAGAGGACTTGCTCAAAGCGAGTTTCTCGTCAGCAGCCTTCTCGACCATCGAAGCACCGCGCTTCCTCCTGACACAGTCCGAGAAGGGTGAGTAGCCAGAGCCCCTTGAGCTACCGCTCGCAGAGGGCGGTGGAGTCGCCGGGGTCCACGACGCAGGTGTCGCCGGCCACGTGCTCGCCTCCGACGGCGTAGTCGTCACCCGAGCGGTCGCCCGTGTTGAGGGTGTCGTCTCCGGGGTCACCGGAGAGTCGGTCGACGCCTCCACCGCCGCCAAAGAGCCGATCGTCACCGTTGCCGCCGGCGAGCCGGTCGCTCCCTTCGGCTCCGAGGAGCGTGTCGTTGCCGTCCCCGCCGCTGAGCTGGTCGTCGCCGCCCAGGCCGAAGATCACGTCGTTGCCGCCCAGCCCGGTGATGCGGTCGGGGCCGGCCGAGCCGCAGATCACGTCGTTGCCCGCGGTGCCGATGATGTCGCCGGCACCGGTGATCCCACAGCTCACCACCGAGGTGGTGGCGGTGGCCGTGTTGGGACGGGGGCCGGGGTCGGGGGTGGTAGAGGACACGGTGGCGCTGTTGGTGAGGGAGCTGCCGGGCGCCGCATTCCCCGACACCAGCACTCCAAAGCTGAGGGTGGCCGAGGCATTGGCGGGCAAGGACGGCAGGGTGCAGGTGAAGGGGTCTCCCGTCCCGCAGGTGAAACCTCCCCCGCCCGGGGTACCCACCAGGCTGACACCTGCGGGCAGGTCGTCGCTCACCGACACGTCCTGGGCCGCTGAGGGCCCGGCGTTTGACACCGTGACCGAGCAGTTCACGACCGCCCCCGGCG
>JALZEC010000315.1 GCA_030862235.1 Actinomycetota bacterium
CGGCGGGGCAGCACGGCGTCGTGAGCGCTCGCCAGCTGCGAGAGCTCGGGTTGTCCCCTCGCCAGGTGGAGCGGCGCGTGCACCGCGGAGAGTTGCTGGCGGTGCACCGCGGCGTCTACCGAATCGCAAGCGTGCCTGTGGGTTTCGAACAGACCATCCTGGCCGCGTGTCTGGCCGTGGGTGGGGCGGCTTCGCATCGCTCGGCAGCGGTGTTGTGGCAGCTCCGGGGCCAGGAAGGCTCCCAGGTCGAGGTGACGGTCGAGGGCAGACGGCGGCCGGAGCTCGAGGGAGTGGTCGCGCATACGACTGCCCGCCTTCCGCCGTCTGACCTGACAGTCCGCCAGCGGATCCCCCTGACCACCCCGGGCCGTACCCCACCCGTCGACCGCCCCCACCGAGAGCCTGCTCGAAGACCGACTCGTGCAGGTCCTGCGGCGCGGCGGGCTGCCGGATCCGGTGCGCCAGCATTGGGTTCGGGCGCCGGGCCAGCCGCCGGTCCGGATCGACCTCGCCTATCCCGAGGAGCGGATCGGCATCGAAGCGCAGAGCGTGGCGTGGCACGCCGGGCGGGAGGACCTGCAGCGGTCGTGCCGGAAGCGGAACCTGCTTGTCGCCCTTGGCTGGTGCCTCCTCGAGTTCACGTGGGAGGACGTCCACGAGCGGCCCCACCAGATCTGCGAGACCGTGGGGCAGGCTCGGCGGGTCGCCGCACTAGCGGTACCGTGAGCTGGCGATGGTCGGCCCGCTGCTCCGCGCCACCGGGCTCACCAAGCGGTTCGGCGACGTGACCGCCCTCGACGGACTCACCGTCGACGTCCCGCCCGGACGTATCGGTCTGGTGGGGGCCAACGGTGCCGGGAAGACCACGTTCTTCCGGTTGCTGCTGGGCCTGATCCGGCCGACGGAGGGAACCGTCGAGGTGGCGGGGGTCGACGTCGGCGCCGACCCGGTCACCGCCCGTTCCCACCTCGGGTTCATGCCCGAGCACGAGTGCCTCCCGCCCGACCAGAGCGCGGCCGACGTGGTGGCGACGTTGGGGGAGCTGGGCGGTCTGCCCGCCTCGGCCGCTCGGCAGCGGGCGTCGGAGGTGCTCGACCTGGTGGGGCTCGACGAGGCCCGCTTCCGACCCATCGAGGGCTACTCGACGGGTATGAAGCAGCGCACCAAACTCGCCCAGGCCCTGGTGGCCGACCCCGAGCTGCTGCTGCTCGACGAACCGACGGCCGGGCTCGATCCCCTCGGCCGCCGGGCGATGCTCGACCTGGTCGACCGTCTCGGGGGGTTCGGGATCTCCGTCGTCCTCGCCACGCACCTGCTCGACGACGTTCAGCAGGTCTGCGACCACGTGCTCATGCTCGACGGGGGCCGGCTGGTGGTGGCCGGTCCGACTACCGACCTCCTCGAGTCCAGCGGGTTGGTCGCGGTGGAGGTGGACGACCGCGTGGACGAATTGGCTGCCGCTCTCAGCCAACGGGCCCTGGCCGCGTCGGTGGCCGACGGCGTCGTGGAGGTCGAGGTCAAGAGCGCCGCCGACTTGGACGTCATCCGCGACACCATCGCCGCCCTGGGCCTTCCCCTCCACCGCCTGTCCACCCGGGTGGGATCGCTCGACGAGGTGTTCCTGCGCCGCACCGTCCGCGCCGCCGACCGCGCCTCCGACCCGGCCGACCCGGCCGACCCGGCTGACCCGGCCCTTCCGGCCGACGGGGCCGGCTCTCCATGACCGCCCCCAGCCACTCGCGTCCCGCCGGTGCCGTCTATGACCGCGGCTACCGGCCCTACGACGGGCCGCGCGGTGGACGGCGGGCGTCGGTCGCCGCCCTCTATCGGGCGACCCTGCGGCGCGCCCTCGGCTTCCGGCGGCCCTGGCGCCAGAAGGTGCTCCCCTGGCTGCTGCTCGCCATCGTGACCGTCCCCGCCGCCGTCAACGTGGGCATCGCCTACGTCACGCGCGACACCCCGCTGAGCAACGTGTCCATCATCACCTATCGCCAGTACGTGGGCGTTTCGAGCGCCCTGCTGTTCTTCGTGGCCTGGACCGCGCCCGACGTGCTCTGCCCCGACCGCCGCAACCGGGTCCTGCCGCTGATATTCGCCCGTCCCCTCACCGGCACCGACTACGCCTTGGCCAAGCTGGCCGCCATCGGCACCGTGCTCTTCGCCTTCTCCACCCTTCCCCAGGCGGGCCTCTTCATCGGGCAGATGCTGGTGAGCCGGGACGGTTCGCTCGACTACCTGGTGGACAACGCCGCCGTGCTGTGGCAGGTCCCGGTGGCGGTCGCCCTCCTGTCGCTCTACTACGCCGCCATCGGGCTGGCCCTGTCGTCGCTCACGGGCCGGCGGGTGGTGGCCGCCGCCTCGTTCCTCGGCCTGCTGCTGGTCAGCTCCGCGGTGGCGGGGACCCTGCGGGTGGGGCGGGGGACATCGCCCGCCACCGATGCGCTGAACCTGCTCGCCCTCCCCATCCACGCCCGCGACCTGGTGTTCCTCGGCCGGCTCGACCCCGACACCCGGCTCTCGACCCTCGCCGGCGGCGAGCTCCTCGTGGTCGCCTCCTACCTCACCGTGGTCGCCGTCGCCCTCGCCGTCCTGCTGTGGCGGTACCGGTGGGCGGAGGCGTAGCACCGGCGATGCCGGTCAAGCCGGTGCCGGACGACGCCGCCTTCGTCGCCGACCCGACCGTCGAGGTGTCGGACGTGTCGGCCTGGTTCGGTCAGAAGGTCGCCCTCTCCCAGCTCTCCTGCTCCTTCGGGCCCGGGGTGGCCGGGCTGCTGGGGCCGAACGGGGCGGGCAAGACCACCCTGCTCCGGGTTGTCACTGGCCTCCTCCCGCCGAGTGAGGGGCAGGTCCGAGTGGCCGGGGGGGACCCCCGCCAAGACGCCCGCGTCCGCCACGCGCTGGCCCTGGTGCCGGAGGACGAGGCCGTGCCCGGCGCCCTCACCGCCCGCCAGCTCGTCCGGTACCGGGCGCAGCTCTTCGGGGTGTCCGGCCGCGGCGCTCCGGACGCCGCCCTGGCCGAGGTCGACCTCACCGATGTGGCCGATCGGCGGCTGGACGGGTTCAGCAAGGGAATGCGCCAGCGGGCCAAGGTGGCGGCGGCGCTGGTGACACGGCCCTCGGTTCTGGTGCTGGACGAGCCCCTGAACGGAGCCGATCCGGTCCAGCGGGCCAGCCTGATCGCCCTCTTCAAGCGGCTGGGAGAGGCAGGGCGGACGGTGATCGTCAGCTCCCATGTCCTGCACGAGGTCGAGCGGCTGGCCGAGCGGATCGTGGTCCTGGTGAACGGACGGCTGGCGGCCGCGGGGAACCGCCGGGCCATCCGCGACGCCATGGTCGACCGGCCCCGCCGGGTGCTGGTGCGGGCGTCCAACGCTCGCGGGTTGGGAGCGGCGCTGGTCGCCCTCCCGGCCGTCACCGGGGTGTCGGTGGACGGGGACGCGCTCACCGTCGTGACGTCCCGGGCCGGCGACCTCGCTCGCGCCCTGCCCGTGCTTGCCCGGGATGCACGCTGCCGGCTCGAGGAGGTCCGTCCGCTGGACGAGTCGCTGGACAGCATCTTTCGGGACCTGGTGCGATGAGCGACCCCGTGCCCACGGCCGCCGCTCCGACCGCGGGCCTCGTCGCCGCCTTCTCGGCCATGGTCGCGTACACCCTCAAGGCGTGCCTCCCGTCGCGGCGCCGGCTCGGCCTCCTGTTGCCGGCAGCCGGGGCCGTGCTGTTCGGCTTGCTCACCCACGCCGTCGTCGCCGATTCAGCCGAGGAGGCGTTCGCCGGCGTGGCCTCCGCCGGCCTGTTCGGGATCATCCTCCCCATCGGCTGCCTGGTGGTCGGCGACGCCGTCCTGGGAGCGGAGGTGAGAGCGGGCACGCTCCACTACACCTGGCTGTCACCCGTGCCCCGGTGGGCCATCGTGTTGGCCCGATGGCTCGCCGGCACCGCCGTCGCCACCGTCTGGATCGCCGGCCCCTGTGCCCTTGCCGCCGTCGTCGCCGGCGTGTCGAGCGCCGCTCCCGCCCTCTTCGTCGCCGCCACCGCCGGCGCCGGCGCCTATGTGGCCGTGTTCGCCATGATCGGCGCCCTCAGCCGGAGGGCGGTGGTGTGGTCGCTGGCGATCGTGATCCTGCTCGAGCGGCTGTTCGGGGCCGCCCTGGAAGGCATCGCTCAGCTCTCGCCCGGCTGGCTGGCCCGGGCCGCCTACGGCGGCCTCGGCCCCGGGGCCGACGAGCTGTTGCGTAGCGGCGTCCCTGCCGGGTGGGACGCGGTGTGGCGGCTGGCGCTGGTGTCCGCCGTAGCCCTGGCTGTGGCCTCGTGGCGGCTCGGGCAGCTGCGTCTCGCCGGTCGGAGCGACTAGGAGCCGTGCCCCGCATCCGGCTGGGCGTCGTGCTGCTGATCCCGCCGCCGCTCGACGCCGAGCTGAACGCCTTCCGGCGGGCTGTCGGGGACGGCACGTACGGCCGGGTTCCCGTGCACGTCACGCTCGTCCCGCCGGTCAACGTGAACACGGCCCGGTCCGAGGACGCCCTGCGTGTCATCCGCCAGGGCGCCTCGGAGACCCGGCCCTTCACCATCCGCATGGGGGCGCCGGCCACGTTCCTGCCGGCCAACCCGGTGCTGTACCTGCCCCTGGTCGGGGACGGCCGGGCCACCGTGTTCGCCCTGCGGGACCGGGTCTTCCAGGAGCCGCTGGCCCGGCCTCTGTCCTGGCCGTTCGTGCCCCACGTCACCCTGGCCGACGAGGCCGACCCGGAGCGGATCAGCGCCGCCGAGCTGGCGCTCGCCGACTTCACCGCCGAGGCGACGTTCGAGCGGGTCCACGTCCTCCAGGAGACGCCCGGGCGGGTCTGGCTGCCCATCGCCGACGCTCCGTTTGCCGCTCCGGTCGTCGTCGGGCGGGGCGGCCTGCCCGTCGAGCTCACGGTGGTCGAACGTCTGGATCCTCATGCCTGCGCCCTGGCCGACTCCGTGTGGACGACCGAGGAGGCCGCCCCTGGCACCCGTCCCCTGGCCGTTGTCGCCCGGCGGGACGAGCGGGTCGTCGGCAGCGCCGAGGGCTGGACGGGAGGCGGAGTCGCGTTCCTCTCCCGCCTGGTGGTGGCGCCCGATGTGCGGGGCGGGGGCGTCGGGAGCCAGCTGCTGGCCGCCTTCGAGTCGGTCGCCGCCGATCGGGGCGGCCGGCGCCTCGCCGCTGCCGCCCCGGCCGGGAGCGACGGAGAACGCTTCCTGCGAGGCCGGGGCTGGGCCGAGGAGTGCCGCGTTACCGACTGGTACGGGGGTGCCGATCAGGTGCGGCTGCGGCGCGACCGGTAGAAGCCCGCTCGCGCTTCCCAGCGCCCCTCCTCCCGAAGCGTCGACTACGGGGCTACCCTCTCGCGGGTGGGGCGGCGGGCTGGGGTCGAACCCAAGGCGCGCATGGTGGTGGCGATGCTGGTCGCCCTCTTCGGCGCGTCCACCGCCGGTTCCGTACGGGCGCAGGTCCCCACGTCGACACCGCCGACGTCGGCCACGGTCACCACAGTGACGCCGACGACGGGCTCAATCCCGAGCAGCTCCTCGACAACCACCTCGGTCGCCCCCACATCCACCAGCACGTCCCCGTCGGTGCCCGAACCCGTGACCGAACCCGGGCCCGAGCCACGGGCCGAGACCCAGTCAGACTCGACCGCATCGACGACCGGCACGGCGGTCCCCCCGATGGGCGACGACCCACCGCCCGGTGCACCCGCTTCGAGCATCTCCGACCAGTCGGTCGCCGCCTTCCTCGACTCGCTCGAGCGGACGCCGGCCAGCAGCACCCACGCCCTGCTCGATGCCCTGCGGCCCCTCCAGGACCTGGGGATGACCGCCGAGGAGGTGGCCATGATGGGCATGGGCCGGTTCCCGGTGGGGGCCGAGGCCTACTACCGGGACGACTTCATGGAGTTCCGGGCCGGTCCGCCCGTGCACGGCCACCAGGGCAACGACCTCTGGGCCGCGTTCGACGCGCCCGTGCGCTCGCCTGCGGACGGCGTGATCCGGTTCGAGGAGGGCGGCCTGGGGGGCAAGGCGGCCTACGTGACCGAGGCCGACGGCACCTTCTACTACCTGGCCCACCTCAACGGCTACGCCCCCGGTCTCCAGAACGGCTCCCGGGTGAAGACCGGGCAGCTGATCGCCTACAACGGGGACAGCGGCAACGCCAAGGGAGGGCCGCCCCACGTCCACTTCGAGATCCACCCCGGCGGCGGCGCGGCGGTGAATCCGAAGCCCATCCTCGACGGGTGGCTGAACGACGCCCTGGTCGCCGTGCCCGCCCTCGTCCGGTCCTACCTGCCGACGTCGGCAGGGAACCGGCCGGTGGCGGCGGTAGGCATGACCCGCCACTTCGACGGGGGCCTGATGTCAGCCCGCCCGACGGCGGCGAGCGCGAGCCAGGTCGACGGGATCGACGAGGACGAGCTGGACGCCCAGGTCCTGGCCGAGGCCCTGGTGGAGAGCCTCACCCCCGCTGTCCTGCGCAACCGCCCGGAGCTCGCCCCCCACTGAGACGGCCCGGCTGAGGCGACGGCGTGGGTCAGTCGTAGATGACCCCGACGAACTCCCGCAGCTTCGACAGCTTGTGGTGGGCCTCGATGCGGCGCCAGGTGGCGGAGCGGGAGCGCATGACCAGGGAGCTGGTGATGGCGCCGTAGCGGTCGTAGCGGACGCCCTTGAGCAGCTCGCCGTCGGTGACGCCGGTGGCGGCGAAGAAGCAGTTGTTGCCGCCGACGAGCTCGTCGGTGCTCAGCACCTTGTCGAGCGAGAAGCCGGCGTTGACCACGTTCTGCGTCTCTTCCTCGCTCTGGGGGCAGAGGCGACCCTGGATCTCGCCGCCCAGGCACTTGAGGGCGGCGGCTGAGATCACCCCTTCGGGGGTTCCTCCGATCCCGAACAGGATGTCCGAACCCGCTTCCGGCCACCCGGTGGAGATGGCGCCGTACACGTCGCCGTCCTGGATCAGCCGGATACGGGCTCCCGCCTCCCGGATCTCGGCGATGAGGTCGTTGTGCCGGGGACGGTCGAGCACGACTGCGGTCAGGTCCCGAACCGAGCGGCCGAGGGCCTTGGCCACGCTGTGGAGGTTCTCGGTGGGCGTGGCGTTGAGGTCGATGGACCCAGCCGCCTCCGGTCCGACGGCGATCTTCCACATGTAGAAGCACGGCCCGGGGTCGAACATCGTTCCCCGCTCGCTCAGGGCGATGACGGAGAGGGCGTTGGCCCGGCCGAGCGACGCCAGCGTTGTGCCCTCCAGGGGGTCGACGGCGATGTCGACCTGGGGCGGGGAGCCGTCGCCCAGCTGCTCGCCGTTGTAGAGCATGGGGGCGTCGTCTTTCTCCCCCTCGCCGATGACGACGATGCCGTCCATGGCGATGTCGCCGAGGACGTTGCGCATGGCGTTGGTGGCGGCCCCGTCCGCGCCCTTCTTGTCGCCTCGGCCCATCCAACGGGCGGCGGCCATGGCGGCGGCCTCGGTCACCCGCACGAGCTCGAGGGCCAAGTTGCGGTCGAGTCCCTGCTGCTGTCCCGGAGTCATTGCCGGAGGGTACTCCGCGGCCGGCTCGCGGCCCCAACCGCCGACCTAACCGCGCGCCCCCTGCGATACTCGGACGGTGACCGCCCGCGAGGAGTGGCGGCGGGGCTACGAACAGGCCAAGCTGCGCCCGGTAAAGGGCGAGACGCTCTCCGGCGTCCCGCTCGAGCCCGCCTACGGCACCGACGACAGCGAGTGGCCGGGCGTCTACCCGTACACCCGGGGCCCGTACCCGTCCATGTACCGCTCGAAGGTCTGGACGATGCGCCAGTTCGCCGGCTTCGGGACGGCGGAGGACACCAACCGGCGCTTCCACGACATCCTGCAAGCGGGGGGTGACGGGCTCTCGGTCGCCTTCGACCTGCCCACCCTGATGGGGCGGGACTCGGACGATCCCCTGGCCCTGGGCGAGGTCGGTCGCTGCGGCGTCGCCGTCGACACCCTGGCCGACATGGAGGAGGTGTTCGCCGGGATCGACCTGGCTCAGGTGACAACGTCGATGACGATCAACTCGCCCGCCGCCGTCCTGCTGGCCATGTACGTGGCGGTGGCCGAGAAGACCGGCGTGGGCCGGGCCGACCTGGGCGGGACGATCCAGAACGACATCCTCAAGGAGTACCAAGCCCAGAAGGAGTTCATCTTTCCGCCGCGGCCGTCGATGCGGCTGGTGACGGACACGCTGCGCTTCTGCTCGGCCGAGCTGCCCCGCTGGCACCCCCTGTCCGTCTCCGGCTACCACATCCGGGAAGCGGGAGCGACGGCAGCCCAGGAGCTGGTCTTCACCCTGGCCAACGGCTTCGCCTACGTGGAGGCGGCGGTCGCCAGCGGTCTCGACGTGGACGTCTTCGCCCCCCGGCTGAGCTTCTTCTTCAACGCTCAGATCGACTTCTTCGAGGAGATCGCCAAGTACCGCGCCGCACGCCGCTTGTGGGCCCGCTGGATGCGCGAGCGCTACCGGGCACAGAACCCCAAGTCGTGGCAGTGCCGGTTCCATGTGCAGACGGCGGGCGCCTCGCTGACGGCTCAGCAGCCCGAGGTGAACATCGTCCGCACCGCGATCGAGGCCCTGGCCGGCGTGCTCGGGGGCACCCAGAGCCTGCACACCAACGCCATGGACGAGGTCCTCGCCCTCCCCACCGAGCACTCGGCTCGTCTCGCCCTCCGCACCCAGCAGGTGATCGCCTACGAGACCGGCGTGCTCCACGTGGCCGACCCCCTCGGCGGGTCTTATCTGGTGGAGGCGCTGACCGACGAGATGGAGGCACGGGCCGAGGCGCTCCTGTCCCGGCTGGAGGAGATGGGCGGCGGTTCCATCCTCGAGGGGGTGTACGCCGGGGTGGAGAGCGGCTGGTTCCAAGGCCAGATCGCCGAGTCGGCCTACGTCCTGGCCCGCAAGCTGGAGACGGGGGAGCGGGTGGTCGTCGGGGTCAACCGCTTCACCTCCGGCGACTCGGTCGCCCCCGAGGTGCTGCACATCGACCCTGCCGTCGAAGACCGGCAGCGGAAGCGACTGGCCGAGGTCAAGGCGGCCCGCTCCACGGAGGCGGTGGCCAGCGCCCTCGCTCGGGTGACGGCCGACGCCCGCCAGCCCGAGGTCAACCTCATGCCCGCCATCGTCGAAGCCGTCCGGGCGTACGCCACCGAAGGAGAGGTGATCGACGCCCTGGCCGAGGTGTTCGGCCGCTGGCGAGAGCATCCCGTCCTCTGACCGCGGTGCAGCCGCTGGCTACGCTCGCTGGCGCGATGGTCACGTGTTGCACGCACTGCGGGGCCGATCTCTCCTACCGTCCCCCCGGCGGCGTGCTCGGCGTGTGGCCCGAGAACTGCCCCGACTGCGGGCTGGTGCAGTCCGACGACGTGCACACCCTTGCCCCGGGCGACAACGAGATCGAGTACGCCGTCGTGGAATGGGCCCCCCGGGACCGGATCCTTCTCCGCAACGCGTTGACCGAGCGGGGGGTGCCGTGGCGGTGGGAGCCGGGCCCTGTCCTCGTCGTCGACGAGCGGGACGTAGGGGCGGTGGAGGCTGTCCTCGACGACCTCGACCAGGCCGACGACGGCGCCGAGCTGTCCGACTTCGACGAGGACGAGGACGAGGAGCACGGGGACGAGGCGGTGGAGGACGACGTGCAGGCGCACGAGGCCATGGGCGATCTGTTCGTGGCCGCCAACCGCCTGGCCCGGACCCCGGACAACGGGTTGCTGGTGGGGGAGATCGACAGGCTGGCCGCCTTCGTCGGCCGGACGCGCGCACCCTACGGGGTGGATGCGCGGTTGTGGGACGACGTCCGCCGCCTCTCGCTCGCCGTCTCGGAAGCGGGCGACTCGGGCGACGGCGAGGCAGTCCAGGAGTCGGCCGAGCGCCTGCGCGATCTGCTGCGCGACTACGTCTGAACAACGTTCGGCTCCGGATACCGTTCGGTCATGCTGCTCGCTGAGTTGGAGGTCCGGCACTCACGCGCCGTCGCCCCCACCCGGCGGGTCGCCCTCGGCCCTCACTGGCTCCCCACCGAGCCCGCCCCTGGCTACGGCGGCATCCTCCTGGCCGGGATCGTGGCCGCCTTCCTGCCCGACCTCGAGCCCGAGCTGCGCGACGAGTTCCTGGCCCTGGCCGACGAGCTGGAGGAAGGAAGGCGCATCTCCCAGCCCCGCCTGCGGCACCGCTTCCAGACCGACGTGGTGGGGCTGGAGCGAACGCGCCATGCGCTGGTGGGGGATCCGCAGGACATCCGCTTCGAGCTCCACCCCAACGGCCGGCCCGTCCCGCAGCTGCTCGCCGCGGTGTACGCCGCCGGGCGGCTACACGCCGAGGCCCGGCCGCCCGTGTTCACCGCCATCCGCAAGGCGGTCACCTGGGACGGGGACCTCGGGCCGGCATTGGTGGCCTACCTGTCCGACCCCAACGTCGAGAGCCCGCGCAGCTGGCGGATGTTCCCGACCGACGAGCGGTGGGCACTCCAGGTCATGGGCTTCGGTCCCGACCTTCGTCCTGACCGCGGCGAGATCCAGAGCCGCTTCCGGTCGCTGATCCGCCAGGTCCACCCTGACCACGGGGCAGAGTCGGAAGGGGCGGGCCGACGGATCCTCGAGCTGACCGAGGCTCGTCGCATCCTGCTCACATGACGGCCCAGCGGGCTGCCGGTCCACCCGCCGCCGTCCTCCTCACCCCCGGCGCCGGAGCGGACCGGAGCCAGCCCGCCCTCGTCGAGATCGAGCGGGCGCTGGCCCCGATCCCAGTCGAGCGGATGGACTTCCCCTACCGCAAGGCGGGCCGCCGCACCCCCGACCGCCCGCCCGTGCTCCTCGCCGCCGTGCGGGAAGGGGCAGCGGAGCTCTCCGCCCGCACCGGCGTTCCTCCGCCACGGCTCGTGCTCGGGGGGCGGTCGATGGGCGGGCGCATCTGCTCGATGGCCGTGGCCGAGGGTGTGCCGGCGCTGGGCCTGGTCCTGGTCAGCTACCCGCTCCATCCGCCAGGAAAGCCCGGGCAGCTCCGCGCCGAGCACTTCCCGTCCCTCGACCTGCCCTGCCTGTTCGTCTCGGGCACCCGGGACGCATTCGGCTCGCCGGTCGAGCTCGAAGCGGCCACGGCGGCCATTCCCGGCCAGGTCACCCACGTGTGGGTGGAAGGGGGCGACCACGGACTGCGCCGGAAGGACGCGGCGGTGGCGACGGCCGTGCGGCGGTGGCTGGAGGCGCTCATCGGGGACCTTCCGCCTCCTCCCGATATCGGTCCTCGGGGTTGAGGTCCTCGAGCTCCCGGCCGGCCGTCTCCGGGTAGGCGAGCACGATCAGGATGGCGACCAGCAGGGGACCGGCGGCAAGGACGCTCATCGCCGGCCCGAGCCGCCCGAAGTGGTCGCCCAGCGTCCCGGCGAGGGCGAGCCCGGCGGCGCTGCCCCCGAGGGCGCACACGCTGACGAGGCCGTTGGCCCTTCCCCGCAGGGAGGTGGGGAACAGCTCCGGGCCGTAGACGCCGAGGGCGGGGATCGACGCGGCGGAGATGACGTTGCCGGCCAGGGCCAGCCCGTACAGGGCGGGGCCGTGGGAGAAGTAGTAGGCGACGGTGCAGGAGGCGCCGCCCAGCAAGGCGACCGCCGCCACCATGCGGCGGCCGCGCATGTCGGCCAGGCGCCCGCCGATGACGATGCCGATCACCGCTGGCGTTCCGGCGATCAGGGTCAACAGGGCGATGCCTCCGCCGGTGAACCCTCGCTCCGTGCGCAGGAACTGGTTGTTGAACTGGGACTGGGGGGCGATGAACAGATTGATCAGCAGCCCGGAGACGGCCAGCAGCCAGAGGCGGCCGCCGTGGCCGGCGATGTGGACCTCGGGATGCGGGGCCAGGAACCGGCGGCTCTCCGGCAGCCGGCGGCCGACGCTGAGGATGAGGGGGATGGCGGCGACGGGGATCACGTACAAGATCCGCCAGCCCCCGCGGTCGAGGTCGGCCAGTCTGAGGGCCATCACCGCCATGCCCGCCCCCAGGCCTCCGGCCATGGCCAGAAGGCTGATGGCGTAAGCCCGGGAGCGGGCCGGGACCTCCTCGGCGGCCACGATGCCGATGAGCAAGAGCAGCGCCCCGGCGAACCCGCGGGCCACCGCCTGGCTGCCGGTCAGCCAGGCCAGCGACGGTGCGAGCGCGCCGGTAGCGGCCAGGGCGCAGCCGGCCAGCGACGCGGCGAAGATGACCCGCCGGCGCCCCCGGTGGTCGGCGATGGTCACCACGGCGAGGGCCAGGAACCCCCCCAGGCGCACCACGCCCCCGGCGATGCCCTGGGCCTGGTTCCCGGCTCCGAAGTCGGCCCCGGCGAAGGTGACGGTCTGGGTGAAAAGGGTGTTCAGGTAGCCCATGACGACGGACAGCGCGGCCAGGCTGCCCAAGACACCGCTCGCCCTGGCGTCGAGCGGTGCCGGGGGCGCCCACCACGGGATCCGCCCTGTCGGTGGACGGACAATGCTGCGCTTGAACGGGAGGAGGAACAGCCAGCCCCAGTACGGCACGGCCAGCCGGAAGTCGACCGTCTGGGTGACGACGGCCCGGCCATCGTCGTCGGCGGGCACCACCTCGACCTTGCGCTCGTAGTCGAGGACGGGCCCGACCGAAGACACGAAGCGCCCGTCCCCCGCCGCCTGTTCCATAAGGAGATCGGTCCGGGGGCGCAGGAGCGCATCCACGGCGGCGGCGTCGAGGACAGACCGGGCGACGACGCGGGGCACGGGAGGAAGCTACCGGTCTGGCCGCCAGCCGCCCGGCCCGGCGCGGGCGTGCCGGTCGGGGTTCGGGGAAGGGATGGGGCCTTGCTAGCGTTGGTCTGGTCGTGGAGGAGCCAGTGACGTTCATTTCCAAGCCCGTGTCTGAGTCTGAGCAGCCCGAGCCGCCGGCAGCCGCACCCGCAGCGGAGCCGGTCGGTGACGGCATGCGCGTGGGCGTGCAGGAGGCGATCGACGCCATCCGTCCGGCGCTGCAGATGGACGGGGGCGACGTCACCCTGCTCGGCGTGGACGAGCAGACGGGCGTGGTCGACATCGAGCTGATCGGCGCCTGCGTTGGCTGCCCGGCCTCGACCATGACCCTCAAGGCCGGGATCGAGCGCATCCTCAAGGACCGCGTCCCCGGGATCACCGAGGTCAACGCCCCCGGCCTCGAGCCGGCTCTGGACTACTAAGCCCGTCTCTTCTCCGGCCGCCCCTTCCGTCGAGCGGCTCCTCGAGTCCGCCGGGCGCGGCGACGCCCGGGCCGCCGGACGGCTGATCTCGCTGGTCGAAGCCGGTGGCGAGGGTGAGCGGGCGGTCTCCAGGCTGGTCTTTCCCAGGACCGGCCGGGCCTGGGTGGTCGGCGTCACCGGAGCCCCCGGAGTCGGCAAGTCGAGCCTGGTCGACCAGCTCGTCTCCTGTATCCGGGCCGGGGGGGAGCGGGTGGCAGTGGTGGCGGTCGACCCGTCGTCACCGTTCTCGGGAGGTGCCATCCTCGGCGACCGGGTGCGGATGCAGGCGCACGCCACCGATCCCGCCGTGTTCGTCCGCTCGATGGCCTCCCGTGGGCAGCTGGGCGGGCTGGCGCGGGCCACGATCGGGGCGGTCCGGGTGCTGGACGCCGCCGGGTGGCCGACGATCCTGATCGAGACCGTGGGGGCCGGCCAGGTCGAGGTCGACGTGGCCCGAGCGGCCGACACGACCATCGTGGTCCTGACCCCCGGTTCCGGCGACTCGGTCCAGGTGGCCAAGGCGGGCCTGATGGAGGTGGCCGACCTCTTCGCGGTCAACAAGGCGGACAAGCCGGGAACCGACGAGATCGTCCGCGACGTCGAGGCGACCCTCGATCTGGCCGAGCCTCGCCCGGAGTGGCGGCCCCCGGTCGTTCGTACGGTGGCCACGACCGGAGAGGGCGTGGGCGCGCTGTTGGGGGCGGTGGTCCGCCACCGGTCGCATCTGCACCAGGGCGGGCGCGTCGAACGGCGCCGGGGCGACCGGCTGGCAGCCGAGGTGCGCCGGCTCGTCGAGGAGGACGCCGCCCGAGCCGCCGGTGAGCGCTGCCAGGGCCCGTTCTTCCAAGAGCTGGTGGCTCAGGTCGCCAACCGGGTGGTGGATCCCGTCACCGCCGCCGAGGCCATCGCCCGCAGATGACCTACTCAGGCACCACCGCGAGAGCACGCCCGCAGCCGCTGCAGTAGATCACCCTCATCCCCTGCGGCGCGGCCTCCGGCTCACCGCCGGCCACGGTGATCACCTTGCTCGCC
Organism: Actinomycetota bacterium; assembly: GCA_030862235.1. GTDB lineage: Bacteria > Actinomycetota > Acidimicrobiia > Acidimicrobiales > AC-14 > JALZEC01. The sequence goes on from JALZEC010000315.1 coordinate 14,284, forward strand.
ATCGCTCCTTCGAGGGATCGCCCGCAGCCGGGGCAGTTCGGCGGGGTCGGCAGGGCCTCGCCCCTCGCCTCACCCGCAGCCTCCGCCTGGCGCGCCCCCAGCCGCTGCAAGACCGCCTGCCGCACGGCGGGGAGCTCCAGGCCGAACTCCGTCAGGGTGAGGGCGGCGACCCCCTCGCCCTCCCGCACCAGGCCGAGGAGGATGTGCTCGGTGCCGATGTAGTTGTCGCCCATCTGGAGCGCCTCGCGCAGGGACAGCTCCAGCGTGGTCTTGGCTCGTGGCGTGAAGGGAATGTGCCCGACGGGCGCCGATGCTCCCTCGCCGATCCGCCTGCGGATCGACTCGCGCACGCGGTCGCTGTCAACGCCCAGGCCGGCCAGGACTTCGGCCGCGATCCCCTCGCCCTCGTGCACCAGACCGAGCAGCAGGTGCTCGGTCCCGATGTAGTTGTGGTTGAGGAGCCGAGCCTCCTCCTGTGACAGCACCACGACCCGCCGAGCACGATCGGTGAACCGCTCGAACACAGGACCCAGGCTACGCCCGGGCTGCCTCGAGAGCTACGCCCAGGTGACCCGTCCCAGATCGGCGATGCTGGCCAGGTCCGGGTGGGACGGGACCACGCGCACGGCGAACCCGTAGCGGCCTGCCCGCTCGCAGGTGAACGACCCCGTGTAACGGTGGCGGGTGTCCACCTGACCGTCCCGTTCCATGGCTACCACCCTGGGCGCGGCCAGTTCGTCGGTCGAGTTCACCGGGCCATGGAGCAGCTGGACGGCGACGTCCTCGGGCGCGAGCGAGCCGAGCTCGACGTCGGCCCGCACCGTCCGCTCTCGGCCGAGGTCCATCACGCCACTCTCGCCGTCGGTGACTTCCACCCGCACGCCGGCCCAACCGTTCGCCACCCGTTCCTTCCACGCGGCGAGGGCTCGAGCTCGGGCATGGTTGCCCGAGCAGAGCGCGTCGCCCCGGCGGGCGGCGGGCTCGTACATCCGTTCCACGTACTCCCGGACCATCCGGTTCGCGCCCACCACCGGGCCGAGGGAGAGGAGGGAGGACCGCACCCGGCGCAACCAGCCGGCCGGCGGCCGGCCCGGTTTGCGGTCGTAGAAGAGGGGGACGATTTGGCGCTCCAGCAGGTCGAACAGGCTGTTGGCTTCGAGGTGGTCGCGATAGCCGAGGTCCTGCTGGGATTCGGCGGAGAGGATCGCCCACCCGTTGTCCCCGTCGAACAGCTCGTCCCACCAGCCGTCGAGCACGGAGCAGTTCAGGGCCCCGTTCAGGGCTGCCTTCTCGCCCGAGGTGCCGCAGGCCTCCAGGGGACGGCGGGGGGTGTTGAGCCACACGTCGCACCCCTGGTACAGCACGCGGGCGACGTCGATGTCGTAGTCCTCGATGAACGCGACGCGGTGACGGAGGTCGGGCCGGCGGGAGAACTGCACGATCTGGCGGATCATGTCCTTGCCCAGGTCGTCGGCCGGGTGGGCCTTGCCCGAGAAGACGAGCTGCACCGGCTGGTCGGCCGAGAGGAGGAGGGCAACCAGGCGGTCGGGTTGGGACAAGAGCAGCGTCGCCCGTTTGTACGCGGCAAAGCGCCGGGCGAAGCCGATGGTGAGGTGACCGGGGTCGAAGACTTCGTCGCACCACGCCATGTCCGCCTCCGAGGCGCCCCTCGACAGGCCCGACTCCTTGAGCCGGTGCCTGACGAAGGCCACCAGCCGTTCCCGGCCCCGCTCCCTCGCCTGCCACAGCTCGCCGTCGCTCACCCGGCTGATCCGACCCCAGCGGTCGGCGGCCGCCTCCTGCCATTCGGGCAGGACGTGGCGGTCGAACAGATCCTCCATCTCGGGAGAGATCCAGGTGCGGCTGTGCACGCCGTTGGTCACCGACGTAATGGGGACATCGTCCTCCGACACACCGGGCCACAGGACCGAGAAGATCCGCCGGCTGACCGCCCCGTGCAGCTTGGAGACGCCGTTGGACCAACCGGCCAGGCGGAAGCCCATGATCGCCATGTTGAACGGAGCGTCGGGCGCGTCCCCAGGGGCGTGGCCGAGGGCCATCAGGTCGTCGAAGCGGACGCCGTACCGCTGGGCCCACGACCGGAAGTACTTCTCCATGAGGTGGCGGGGGAACCGGTCGATCCCGGCCGACACCGGTGTGTGGGTCGTGAACACGGTGGCGGCGCGCACGGACTCGATGGCCTCGGTGAACGTGAGGCCTTCCTGGCTCATGCACCGGCCGATCCGCTCCAGGCCGAGGAAGCCGGCGTGGCCTTCGTTGGTGTGGAACACCTGCGGGTCGTGCCCCAGCTGGTACAGGGCGCGGACGCCACCGATGCCCAGCAGGATCTCCTGCCGCAGCCGGTGCTCGACATCCCCGCCGTAGAGGCGGTCGGTCACGCCCCTGCCCTCGTCGTCGTTCTGCTCGATGTCGCTGTCCAACAGGTACAGAGGGACCCGCCCGACGTCCGCCCGCCACACGTGGGCGACGAGGGGCCGGCCGTCGCCCATCTCCACCTCGACCGCCACGTCCTCGGCGGTGACGGCCATGCCGTTGGGGTCGAGGGCGACGTACCGCTCCATCTGCCAGGCGTCGGCCGTCAGCTCCTGGCGGAAGTATCCCTGGCGGTAGAACAAGCCCACGCCGAGCAGGGGGACGCCCAGCTCGCTCGCCGACTTCAGGTGGTCACCGGCAAGGACCCCCAGGCCGCCGGAGTACTGCGGCAGGGCGGCGGCGATACCGAATTCGGGCGAGAAGTAGGCGATGGATCGCAGCGGGCTCGAACGCCGTTGGAACCACAGGTCGGCCGACAGCTCGCGGTGCAGCTCGCTGTCCACCTCGCTCAACAGCGAGAGGAAGGCAGGGTCAGAGGCAAGGGACTCGAGCCGCTCGCGCGAGGCGGCGGTCAGCAGGGCAACCGGATCGTGGCCGGTCGCCTCCCAGGCGTCGGGGTCGACCCATCTGAAGAGGTCCTGGGTCTTCTGGTCCCACGACCAACGCAGGTTCAGGGCGAGCCCGTGGAGGGGAGCGATGGCCTCCGGCAGCCGGGGTCGGACGGTAAACGTTCTCAGGGCCCGCATGGCGGCAAGAACGGTAGCTGGACGGGGCTGGGCGACTAAAAGTCAGCGGGCCCGGGGCCGAGTCAGCGGACCCGCAGCGAGGCGGCGACCGTCTCGGCGATCTCGGGCGTCCCGTTCTGGAGCGTGATCACGAACGACTTCCCGCCCTTGAGCACGATGTACTGGGTCTCGTTGGCCACCACCGTCTCGCCGCCCTGGCCTTCTACCGGCAGCTTGAACGTCAGCTTCAGGGCCCGCCCGGCGCCGGTCGTCGTCTCGGTATGGGCCACGTCGGTGGCGCCCGCCTCCTGGAGCTTGGGCGTCGTCACCCGAGCCACCTCGGCCAAGCTCTTCTCGTCGGCCCGGTCGACGGTGAGGTTCAACACCGACGCGCCGTCGGGACTGATCGCCATCACCCGCCCGCCCGACTGCAACAGCTGGCGGGCCTGCACGATCGCCGGCGCGAGGCGGGGGTTCCGCCCGCTCAGTTCGCTCGCCTTGCGGTCGAACTCGTCGAGGTCGCTGGGGAGCGGCACCTGCTGCCAGTCGGCGGGGACGGCGAGGGCGAAGCCCGCGCTCGCGTCCCGCACGACGACGAAGCCGGCAGGCGCCGTGGTCTGGGGAGCGGCCTTGTCCCTGCACGCGGGGAGGCCGAGGGCGACCGTCAGCGACAGGGCGACCATGACGGAGCGGGCGCAGCGAGCAGAACGGGCGCGAGGTCCGCTTCCGACGGGCATTCGCACGAGCCTCCTGGCGGTTCTTGATTTCGGCGGCGCCTAAGACTCCCACAGCTTCGGCTTGGCGGGCGGCGGCCGGGAAAACTGTCAAAACGGACGACTTTGGGTTCGGCGCGGAACCCCGCGGGTAGGGTTGGGACACGTGACCGGCGACGTGCCCAAAGCTCCCGGCAGCCGGATCGTCATCGACGAGGTCCGGCCGCGCACCCTCACGACCGCCTTCCCCGCCAAAGCGGTCATCGGAGAGTCCGTCAGGGTCTCCGCCGACATCTTCCGCGACGGCCATGAGCTGCTCGCCGCCCGTTGCCGCTGGCGGCCCGTCGGGGACCGGAAGTGGCGTGACACACCACTGACGCTGCTGAACAACGACCGCTGGGAGGGCGTGCTCGAGCCGTCGAGCCTGGGCATGCACGAGTTCCTCGTGGAGGCGTGGACGGACCGCGTGGCGACCTGGGTGCACGACGTGGAGATCAAGCACGAGGCAGGCCAGGAGATCGCGCTGGAGCTGGAGGAGGGGGCCCGGCTGCTGGTCGAGCGGGCCGAACATCTGCCCACCGGCGACAGGCCCCTTCTGGAGCAGGCGGCGGCCACGCTGCGCAACGAGGACCTGCCGCTCGACGAGCGCCTGGCCGCCGGCACGGATCGCACCATCACTGACGCCCTCGCCCTCGTACCGGATTCGCGCGATGCGACGCCCAGCGAGAGCTTCCGGCTGTGGGTCGACCGCGAGCGCGCCATGGTCGGCGCCTGGTACGAGCTCTTCCCGCGCTCGGAGGGCGGCCTGCGGCGAGCGGCGGAGAACCGCCTTCCGGCGGTGGCGGGCATGGGGTTCGACGTCGCCTACCTGCCCCCCATCCACCCCATCGGGCGCAGCTTCCGAAAAGGGCCGAACAACACGCTCGTCGCCGGTCCCGACGACCCTGGGAGCCCGTGGGCCATCGGCGGCGAGGAGGGTGGCCACACCGACATCCACCCCGATCTCGGCACCTACGACGACTTCGACTTCTTCGTGGGCGAAGCTCAACGCCTGGGCATGGAAGTCGCCCTCGACTACGCCCTCCAGTGCTCGCCCGACCACCCCTGGGTCCGCGACCATCCCGAGTGGTTCCACCGCCGGCCCGACGGCTCCATCCGCTACGCCGAGAACCCGCCCAAGAAGTACCAGGACATCTACCCCATCAACTTCTGGCCCGACGAGCCGGGGGCCCGGGAGGCGCTGTGGGGGGCGTGCAAGGAGGTCCTGGACTTTTGGATCGGCCATGGCGTGCGCATCTTCCGGGTGGACAACCCGCACACCAAGCCCTTGGCCTTCTGGTCGTGGATGATCCCCGCCATCCAGAGCGACCACCCCGACGTGGTGTTCTTGGCCGAGGCCTTCACCCGGCCCAAGATGATGGCCAAGCTGGCCGAGATCGGGTTCAGCCAGAGCTACACCTACTTCACCTGGCGCACGCACAAGGCGGAGCTGCGGGAGTACCTGGAAGAGATCTGCCACGGTCCCAAGGCCGACTACATGCGGCCCAACTTCTGGCCCAACACGCCCGACATCCTCTCCGGTCCGCTGCGCGACGGCCCCCCGGCGGCCTTCGCCATGCGCCTGGTGCTGGCCGCCACCATGGTCCCGTCCTACGGGATCTACAGCGGCTACGAGCTGTGCGAGAACGAGCCGGCGTCGACCACCAACGAGGAGTACCTGCACTCCGAGAAGTACGAGATCAAGCGACGGGACTGGTCGCAGCCGGGCTCGCTGGCCCCGCTCATCACCCGCATCAACGACATCCGCCGGCGCCACCCGGCGCTCGCCGAGCTGCGCAACATCCGCTTCCACCACTCGAGCAACGACCAGATCCTCGCCTACTCCAAGGCCACCGACGACCGCAGCGATGTCGTGCTGACCGTGGTGAACCTCGACCCGCACAACCCCCAGTCGGACGTCTTGTGGTTGGACCTGGCCGAGCTGGGCATGCCCGACGACCAGCCCTTCGAGGCGCACGACGAGCTCACGGGAGACACGTACACGTGGGAGGGCTCCTCGCCGTACGTGTTCCTCCACCCCAACCGCCAGCCGGCCCACATACTCCACATCCGCGCGCTGTGAAGCTGAGCGAACCCGAGCGCCCATCCCAGCGGGACGCCGGCGCCACTGAGCGGGCGCCTGCGCCGCCCACCACCGACGACCGCTGGTACCAGAAGGCCGTGTTCTATGAGGTGCTGGTACGCGGCTTCTTCGACGGGAACGGCGACGGCACGGGCGACCTGCAGGGGATCACCGAGAAGCTCGATTACCTGCAATGGCTCGGAGTGGACTGCATCTGGCTCCTGCCCTTCTACCAGTCGCCCCTCCGGGACGGGGGCTACGACATCAGCGACTTCTTCAGCATCCTGCCCGAGTACGGCGATCTGGCCGATGCGGTGGAGCTGGTCGAGCAGGCCCACCGCCGGGGAATTCGGATCGTCGCCGACATGGTGATGAACCACACCTCGGACCAGCACCCGTGGTTCCAGGAGTCCCGCCAAGACCGCACGAACCCGAGGGCGGACTGGTACGTCTGGAACGACGACGACCAGCGGTGGTCCGAGGCCCGCATCATCTTCGTCGACACAGAGCGCTCGAACTGGACCTGGGACACCCAGCGCCAGCAGTACTACTGGCACCGGTTCTTCAGCCATCAGCCCGACCTCAACTACGACAGCCCCGAGGTCCAGCAGGCGATGCTCGACGTCGTCCGCTTCTGGCTGGACATCGGCCTGGACGGGTTCCGGCTCGACGCCGTGCCCTACCTCTTCGAGCGGGACGGGACCAACGGCGAGAACCTGCCGGAGACCCACGAGTTCCTCAGGCGGATGCGCAAGGAAGTGGACGCCACCCACCCGGGCAAGGTGCTGCTGGCCGAGGCCAACCAGTGGCCGGCCGACGTGGTCGACTACTTCGGCGACGGCGACGAGTGCCACATGTGCTTCCACTTCCCGGTGATGCCCCGCATGTTCATGGCCGTGCGTCGGGAGCAGCGCTATCCGATCACCGAGATCATGGCCCAGACCCCGGAGATCCCCGAGGGATGCCAGTGGGGGATCTTCCTGCGCAACCACGACGAGCTGACGCTCGAGATGGTGACCGACGAAGAGCGGGACTACATGTACGCCGAGTACGCCAAGGATCCCCGCATGAAGCGGAACATCGGCATCGGCCGGCGCCTGGCGTCACTGGTGGACAACGACCGGCCGCTGGCCGAGCTGCTCCATGGGATGCTGTTCAGCCTCCCGGGCAGCCCGATCCTGTACTACGGCGACGAGATCGGCATGGGGGACAACATCTACCTGGGCGACCGCGACGGGGTCCGGACGCCCATGCAGTGGACGCCCGACCGCAACGCCGGCTTCAGCAGGGCCGACTTCGCCGCGCTCTACCTGCCGCCCCTGATGGACCCGGTCTACGGGTACCAGGCGGTCAACGTCGAGGCGCAGATGCGGAACCCGAGCTCGTTCCTGCACTGGATCCAGCGGATGCTCCAGATCCGAAAGCGGCACAACGAGCTGTTCGGCATGGGCAGCTTCGAGATCCTCCAGGCCGAGAACCCGTCCGTCCTGGCTTTCATCCGTCAACATGGCGAGGAGACGGTGCTGTGCGTGAACAACCTCAGTCGATTCGCGCAACCGGTCGAGCTTCACCTGAGTCGGTTCGCAGGGCGAACCCCCATCGAACTGGCGGGGCGCGTCCCGTTCCCCCGGATCGGCGAGCTGCCATACCTCCTGACCCTGGGGGGTCACAGCTTCTACTGGTTCCAGTTGGTGCAGACGCCGTGATCGATACGTCGCCGCTCGTCAAGACCCTGCCCGGGTATCTCGCCCGCCAGCGGTGGTACTCGGGCACGAGCGCCCCGTCGAGGGTGCGCATCCTCGATCAACGGGTCGAGCGAGAGGGGCCACCGACGCTGTTGTGGCTGCTGGTTGAGGCCGACGGTGCGACGTACCAGCTGGTCCTCGGGCTCCGCCCCGACGAACGACCCGAGTTCCTGACCGGGAAGGACGACGCCGTCCTCGGCGAGATCCACAGCGACGAGAGCCACTACCTGGTCTACGACGCCGTGATCGACCCCGAGCTCTGCCTGGCTCTGCTCGACCTGGTGAGCGACGGGAAGGAGACGGCCAGCCACGTCCGGCTGATGACAGGCGAGCAGAGCAACAGCTCGGTCGTGTACGACGACCGGCTGATCCTCAAGGTCTTCCGCCGCCTTCACGCGGGACGCAACCTCGACGTCGAGGTGACAGAGGCGCTGAGCGACACCGGCTTCGAGAACATCGCCCGTCCCCTCGCCACGTGGCGTCGGGAAGCGTCGGGTGAGTTGCCGGACTTCGACCTGGCCGTCCTCCAGCCTTTCCTGTTCGGGGGCGTGGACGGTTGGGCACTGGCCCTGACCTCGCTGCGCGACCTGTTCGGGGTGAGTGACACCCAGCAGATCCCGATCATCAGCTTCGATTCGCCCCCGCCCGCCGTTGACCCGGCCGAGGCCGGCGGCGACTTCTCGGGCGAGGCCCGCCGGCTGGGCACGATCACCGCCCGAATGCACCTCGCCCTCCGACAGGCCTTCGGCGAGGAGCAGGGCGATGCCCGGGTGTGGGCAGAGCAGATCGGCGCCCAGCTGGATGCCGTGACCCACCCTGAGGTCGACCACGAGCGGGCGTCCCAGGTCGTCGAGGCTCTGCGCGTAGTGGGGGACGCCGGTCCCTCAATCCGGGTGCACGGCGACTATCACCTCGGGCAGGTGCTGCGGACCGACACCGGGTGGTTCGTCCTCGACTTCGAAGGGGAGCCGGCTCGGCCGCCGGAGGAGCGCCGGCGCCGGTCGTCCCCCTTGCGGGACGTGGCCGGCATGCTCCGCTCGTTCCACTACGCCTCGGCCGTCGCCATCCAGGACCGGGAGCCCGAGTGCGCAGACCTGGCCATGGCCTGGGAAGAGCGCAACCGTAAGGCGTTCCTGGAGGGGTACGTCCGGGCGGCCGAGAAAGGCGGCATCCTTCCTGACCCGGCGGCCACCGAGGCTGTGCTCGCCGGATTCGAGCTGGAGAAGGCGGTGTACGAGCTGGGCTACGAGCAGTCGTACCGTCCGGAGTGGCGGTCGATCCCGCTGGCCGCGCTGGCGCGGCTGGGCCGATGACGACGCGCAGCCCCGAGGACCTCCGGGCCCACCTCGACGCGAGCGAGGTCGACGCGCTGCTGCGCGGCGAGCACCACGACCCGCACCGCCTGCTTGGGCCTCATCCCGGTCCGAGTGGAACCACCGTCGTGCGGGCGTGGCGGCCGGACGCAGTGAGCGTCGATCTTGTGCTGACGGGGGGGCGGCGGGCGACCATGGAGCGGGTGCACGACGCCGGTCTGTTCGCCGCCGCCGTCGAGGACGACGTCTTGGAGTACCAGGTGGCGGCCACCTACCCCGACGGCGCGACCTGGGAGATCGACGATCCCTACCGGTTCTGGCCAACGCTCGGCGACCTCGACCTCCACCTGTTCGGCGAGGGTCGGCACGAGTACCTGTGGCACCACTTCGGTGCCCACGCCCGCCACCACCAGGGGGTCTTTGGCACCGCTTTCGCCGTCTGGGCGCCTGGCGCTCGCAGCGTGCGTCTGGTCGGTGACTGGAACGGGTGGGACGGCCGCCTCCAGCCCATGCGGGCGCTCGGGTCCTCCGGAGTGTGGGAGCTGTTCGTGCCCGGCGTGCGCGGCGGGAACCGCTACAAGTACGAGGTGTTCGGGGCCGACGGGAGCCTGCTCCTGCGGGCCGATCCCTTCGCCTTCGCCGCCGAGGTCCCCCCGGCCACCGCCAGCATCGTGTGGGAGTCGTCCTACCAGTGGAACGACGACCAGTGGCTCACCCAGCGTGCGGCGACCGACCCGATGACCCGCCCGCTGTCGGTGTACGAGGTGCACCTTGGGTCGTGGAAGCGGGTCCCGGGGGAGAGCGATCGGTTCCTGACCTATCGGGAGCTGGCCGAGCAGCTGCCCGACTACGTGGCCGACATGGGCTTCACCCACGTCGAGTTCCTGCCCCTAGCCGAGCACCCGTTCTCCGGCTCGTGGGGCTACCAGGTGACGTCCTACTACGCGCCGACGTCGCGTTTCGGCACGCCCGACGACTTCCGCGCCCTGGTGGACGCGTTCCACGCCCGCGGCATCGGCGTGATCGTGGACTGGGTACCGGCCCACTTCCCCAAGGACCGTCACGCCCTGGCCCTGTTCGACGGGACCGCCCTTTACGAGCACGCCGATCCCCGCCAGGGCGAGCACCCAGACTGGGGCACCCTCGTGTTCAACTTCGGGCGCCACGAGGTCCGGAACTTCCTGCTGGCCAACGCCCTCTACTGGATCGAGGAGTTCCACATCGACGGCCTGCGGGTGGACGCGGTGGCCTCCATGCTCTACCTCGACTACTCCCGCAAGGAGGGCGAGTGGATCCCCAACCGCTTCGGCGGACGGGAGAACCTGGAAGCCATCGACTTCGTGCGGGAGGTGAACGAGGTGGTCTACGGGCACCACCCCGGCGTGATTACGGCGGCGGAGGAGTCCACTGCCTGGCCGGCCGTCTCCCGGCCCACCTACCTGGGCGGCCTCGGCTTCGGCTTCAAGTGGAACATGGGATGGATGCACGACACCCTCGAGTACTTCTCCAAGGACTCGGTGCACCGCATGCACCACCACCACCAGCTCACCTTCGGGCTGCTCTACGCGTTCAGCGAGAACTTCATCCTCCCCCTGTCCCATGACGAGGTCGTGCACGGGAAGGGGTCGCTGATCAACAAGATGCCGGGTGACCGCACGGCCCAGATGGCCAACCTCCGGTCACTGCTGGCGTGGATGTGGGCCCACCCCGGCCGCCAGCTCCTGTTCATGGGCGGTGAGATCGCCCAGGACCGCGAGTGGTCGCACGACCGCAGCCTCGATTGGCACCTCCTCGAGTACGACCAGCACCGGGGCGTGCAGTCCCTGGTGCGGCGGCTCAACGAGGTGATGGGTGGGGAGCCGGCGCTGTGGGAGCGGGACTTCGACGGTTCCGGCTTCCGGTGGATCGACGCCAGCGCCGCCGAGCAGAACGTCCTGTCGTTCGCCCGGTTCTCGGCCGACGGTCGCCGCTGCCTGGTCTGTGTGGCCAACCTCTCGGGCGTCCGGCGGGGCGGCTACCGGATCGGGCTGCCGACTCTCCGTTCGGGCACGGAGCCGGTTGGTGGCCAGTGGACGGAGGTCATCGACACCAGCCGCAGTGAGTTCGGCGGCTGGAACGACGGACCGGGACGGAGCCAGCTCGAGGCCGACTGGGTCCCGTGGCACGGGCTGGACCAGTCCATCGCCCTCGACCTCGAGGCACTCAGCG
>JALZEC010000365.1 GCA_030862235.1 Actinomycetota bacterium
CGAGGGCCCGGACCAGATGGCGCCCGATGAACCCGGACGCCCCGGTGACGAGGATCACGTCTCGGTCGCGGCGAGTACGGGGATGCGCTTGCGGGGCGGCTTCACCATGCCGGCGGCGATGCGTGAAGCGGCTGCCGGCTCGGCCAGGAGGTTGGTGTAAGCGGCGTTGGCCAGCGGGCAGGCACACCGGCGCTCTCGCATCCAGGTACGGAACTCCTCGGCCTTGTCCGAGAACCAGACGGTGGGGAAGTCGAAGTCCGCGTCCCGCAGGTTCCCGAAGGAGCGGGACAAGACGCAGCACGACCACACGTCGCCGTCGGCCCCGATGTGGACGGACAGGAAGCCGGCGTGGCACACGGGCATGGCGTCCGCCTCACCGTTGAGCAGCCGGGTGACCCGCTGGTAGTACTCCTGGCGGAGGGAGCGGGCCATGCCGGCGACGGCCCCGCTGGCCGCTTCCTCGACGTCCAGCACGGCCTCGGCGGCGACGGCGAACTTGGCCGCTTTGGGGGTGATGCCGGAACCGATGGTCTGGAGCTCGACCCGCTCCTCGGCCGGCTCGGCGATGTAGGAGTCGGCCCCCAGCTGGGCCAGGCCCTTGGCGATCTCGGGGAAGTCGTCTTCGTTGTTGTCGGAGACGACGGTGTGGCAGCCGACGGTGAGGTTGGGGAGGTTGAGGGCACGCAGCCCAGTCAGCGTGTCGATGAGGCGGGGCCACGACCCGGGAGCGCCGCGCAGGTGGTCGTGCTTGTCGGGGAGGTGGTGGTCGAACGAGAGGTTGATGACCAGCTGCGTCTCGGGGCTTGCCTTGCAGATCTTCTCCACGCCGGCCAGGACCTGCTTGGTGTACCAGCCGTTGGTCGGGATGTTGACGATGGCCGGCTCGCAGTGGCGGATGGCCGAGAGGATGATGTCGGGCAGGTCACGCCGGATGAACGGTTCGCCGCCGCTGAACGTCATCCACGTGGGGGCCTTGCCCATGGAGGCGAAGACCGTCTCCCACTCTTCGGCGGTGAGCTCCTTGACCTTGCGCTCGTAGACGTTGCAGCTGAGGCAGCGGAAGTTACAGCGAAAGTTCGTGCTGACGACCACGTTGATCGGCAGCAGCTTCGGCCACCCGCGAGCCCGCCAGGAGCTCGCCATCGCCAGGGTGTACCCGGTCTGCGTCAAGCGCCGGAGCTTTGGTGCTCTGGACCATCTCCCAGACATGGTTCTCCATTCCCCTCACGAAGTCGGCCCTGGCCCGCATCCGGGCCCAGGCCTCCATCGCCACGGCGCCGGCTGTCCACGCCAGGCGCTTCGGCTCCGTACGGCTGCGGTCGGACCGAAGGTCGCGCCACAGCTCGTACAGAAGGAGGGCTGGCTGCAGGCTCGGGACAGTGTAGCCCTGGCGATGGCGCAACCAGAGGTGCCCCGTGTGAACCTGCCGCCGCTGCTTGACGAAGTCTCGGACCGTCGCCGGGCCCTTGTTGGTCACGACCGCCTCGGGGACGTAAGCCGACTTCCAGCCGCCGTCGCACTCGAGCATGGCCTGGAAGCACGCCTCGTCCACGGAGGTACGGGGGAGGCCGACCACGGCTTCCTGGCGCAGGGCGATCATCTCCCCCAGCTTGGGCTGGTGGCGGGCGAGGCGGTCGTGCAACCGCCACAGGAGGTGGACGGCGTAGCCGACGGGATCGTCCTCCGAGTTCACGGGAACGGGACGGCCGCCAGCCATGCCGATACCCGGCGCCTTCAGGGCCTGGACCATGTGGGCGACCGCACCTGTTTCCGGGAGGACGTCGCCGGAGACGACGAGGATGATGGGCATCGACGTTTCCCGGATCCCGAAGTTCAGCGCCGCCGCCTTGCCTGACCGCTCGGCTTCGACGTAGAGCCGCACCTTGCCGTCGAACCGGTTCGAGACCTCCAGCACGGTCGGGATCGTCTCGTCGGTACAGGCGCTGGCCACGACCACGATCTCGCCCACCAGCGGCTCGGCCAGCAGGCGCTCGAGCAGGACGCCGATGTTTGTACCGTCGTTGTGGGTGGGTACGACGACGCCCACGACACCCTGGTTGGTGGCTTTGGCCGCCCCGTTGACCGGGGGGGAGGACGCGAGGACAGCCGCCGCGAGCTCCACGGGGAGCCGGACGTCAGCCTTTACCTTGAAGGTCGAGCGAGACGTCGCTCGGCCCGCCCCCGAAATCCCGAGCAAACCCACCCCCACCGGTGAAGTAAGTGCGGGGAGCATACTCTAGGGCCCGCAAAGGATTTCAACCCCTCTCTCCGCGGAGTCGCTCTGCCTCGTCCACTTCCCCACTCTCCGCCCAGGCGGGCCGGCGCTCTGTCCGCGGGGCTGCTGGGTGCACTCCTGGCCGTTCTGCCCGCGGCGCCCGCATGGGGGCAGAGCCGCGGTGGCAGCGGCTGTGGAGGCGGCCCCGGCCTGATGACGGCTGAGGTCACCATCGACGAACCCGCGCCCAACGCGGTGGTGTCCGGGAAGAACGTGGTCGTGCGCGGGTCGGCGCAGGCGTCGCTGGGCCAGCTCAGCCGGGTCGAGGTCACCCTGGGCGGGCGCACCGAGGTGGCGACGGCGTCACCCGATAGTTCCATCGACTACCGCGTCAGCTTCGACGTGACCAACGTCCCCCCCGGGGAGACGTCGCTGCAGGTCGTGGCCTGCGGCGCCTTCAGCCTCGCCGGCTCACTGGCCCGAGGCGAGGAGGAGATCACGGTGCGGGTGCAGGCCCCGCCGACGGGGAGCTCGACCACGACCGCCGTGCCTCGGTCCACCGTGGTGGGAGCGGCCGGGTCGGGGTCCGCGGCGGGGACGGGGGGAGCAGCGGGGGCCACGACCACGTCGGTGGGGGTGACGACGACCAGGCCAGGGCAGTCGGCCACCGCGGCCAGCTCGACGACGGTGGCGGCGCCGGTGGCGGAAGAGACGGCTGCCCCCGCCCAGCCGAGGACGGAGCCGGCCCGGCCTCGGGCCTCAGACGCACCCCTCGAGCTGCGGGAGGCGGTGGACGACTCCTCGTCTCGGCCTCCGCTGTGGGTCGGCGCCGTGGTCGGCATATCGGGTGGCCTCGGGCTGCTGATATCGGCCAAGTCCAGCCGCCGTCGAGGCCGCCTGCCTGAGCCGGCCGAACCCCTGGAACCGGCCGAGCCCCTGGAGCCGGCCGAACCCGAGGGCGACCTGGTCGACGCCACGTGAGCGGGGTGCACCCGGGGCACGGGGGGCACGCGGGGCACGCGGGGCACGGCCATGGGGGACACGACCTGCGGGCGGACGAGGCCGGTCAGGGTGAGCTGAACTCCTTCCTCGAAGGATGGCTGGAGAAGCTCGGGAGCGACGGGCTCGTGCTCGACATCGGGTGCGGCCACGGCTACTGGCTCCGGTCGATGACCGAGCGGGGGTTCGAGGTGGTGGGGGTCGAGCCCGACTCCGCCCGGGTGGCGGACGCCGCCGCCTCGTTGAACGGTGCCGGCCCGGCGAGGGTCGTGGCCGGCGATGGGGTCCGGCTACCACTCCGTGACGGTTCCGTCTCCCTCGTCTGGTGCATCCACGTCCTTCACCACCTTGACGACCCCGTTGCCGCCCTGGCCGAGGTCGCCCGGGTGCTGCGTCCCGGCGGTCACTTCATCGTGGCCGAGACGGTGGAGGACAACCCCCTCATCCGTGTCGGCCGCCGGATCCATCCGGCGTGGGCGGGCGTGCCCGTCCTCTCCCGGTTCACGGCCGGAACCCTGCTGCGCCTGCTCGGAGAGGCCGGGCTCGACGTCGTCGACCGGCGCCAGCACAGCCTGGCGTCCTTCGCCGCCTGGACCCTCCCCCGGTTGGGCAGGAAGGCGTGGCTCTCTCTCAGCCGTCTGGAGGACCGCCTCCCCGGGTGGACCGCCCACTGGGGCGCCCACCTGGAGTGCGTCGCCCGGCGGGCCTGACCGGGGGCGGCCTCGCACGGGAGCACGTGCCGCTGCCCGGCGGCGCCGCTTGCTGGCGGGTCCGGCAACGAGCAGGAGCCCGGCGCCGGCCAGGGTGACGGCGGTGATGAGGCGACCCACCGTGACCGACGGACGGATGTGGTGTGAGAAGGTGATCTCGTGGTCGCCCGGGCCGACGGGGACGCCGAGGAAGGCGCCGTCCGCCTGCAGCGTCTCCACCTCCCGGCCGTCGACCTCGGCCTTCCAGCCGGGGAACCACGCCTCAGCCACGACGACCACCGCCGGTCCCGACCCCGACACCTGCACCCGCCACCTGCCGGGAGCGGTCCTGCTCCCGTGGACCCTGGTGGACGAGGGGGTGTGCGCAGGAATGCGGTCGTAGAGGAGCGAGAAGTTGGCGATCCGGTTCGAGACCCGCTCCCGCCTCCGCACCAGGTTCCCCGAGTCCCGCTCGGCGTGGTTCACCGCCAGGCGGGGCATGTCGTGGTCGCAGTCCTCGTCGGGACAGGTGAGCTCGAAGGCGTAGGACTTGCCCGCCGAGTCGGGGATGGGCTCGAACGTGAAGGCGGGGATGGCGTTGTCGTCGTAGCCGCTGCTGAAGACGCTGGCCACCTCCCGGCCCAGCGATCGGCCGTCGGGACCCAGCTCCCAGAGCGTAAGCTGCGTGCGGTGAGGCGGCCGGTCGAGCCAGGCGCCGACTCCCCGCAGACCGTTGGCGCTGGCCTGGAACACCGCGCCCGGAAAGTCCCGCAGGGACACGGTGTCGAGCTCGACGAACACTCCTATCCACGGGTTGATGGCGCACGCGGCCGCGACCTCGCCGGCCACGTCCTCGGCCAGCGCACCGAGTGCCGCCGTGGTACACGGTTCGCTGGCGCCGACCGTCGCTCGCGCCGTCTGGCCCAGCCGCTCGGCCACGTCACCGCCGCCGGTCACCACCCCGATGTTGCGTTGGGCGAGGCCGGTGGCCAGCACCGGGGCCAGGTCGGCGTCTCGGACCACCACCGCCCGGTCGTAGGCACGGACCATGGGCAGCACGTCTGGGTTCGGGACCAGCCGGACCTCGCTCACCTGCGGGTGGTTCTTGTCGGGAGCGACGACCACTTCTTCGACCAGCTGGCTGGTGCCGGAGAGGGCGAGGGCGGCGTCGCGGTAGCCGGCTGGCCCGAAGAGCGCTTCCCCATTGACCCGGAACAGCTCCCGTCCGGCCACCGGGTGAGGCCAGCCGGTCGTCGTCTCCCGTCCGGTCTGGAGGACGTGGGTGACCGAGTCCGGATCGCCGAAGCTGCCGATGGCCACCCGGCCCCCGCCAGCCAGGTCGTGGAGCCGGGGCGTGACCTCCTCGTACGCCGCCTGACGGAGGGGCGGCCGGACCTCGTAGTAGGTGCGGTAGGGGTGGATGTCCACGAGGAAGGCACCGGCCACGGCCAGTCCCACGGCTGCGGTGAAGAGAGGTGCGACCCCCCGCAGGCCGGCTCGTTGCGCGCTCCAGTGCTGGACGAGCAGCAGCACGTAGCCGACCGCTAGGGCGACCCCGAGGGCGGCCACATGGTAGAAGCGCGGGAAGCGGATCGAGGCCAGGAACGGGATCACTCGCTGAAGGGCCAGGAACGGCGCGAAGTAGGGCAGGCCCACGAGCAGGACGGCGGTGATGGCCCCGCCCACAGCCGCTGCCCGGCCCAGCCGCAGGCGGTGGATGAAGCTCCCGACGAGCATCCCCGACACGACGCCCACGACCACGAAGGCCAGCAGCTGGCCACGCTCGGCCGGTCCGCTGGAAGCGAGGGGGATGGCGGCCGTGGACATCCACACACCTACCGCTGAGCTGAAGAGGACGGCGGTCAGGGTCCCGTCGTCCTCGTCCCGCCGGAGGAAGGGGAGGATGCCCACGGCGAGGACCACCCCCACCCAGCTCAGGTAGAAGTTGCCGTGCAGGAGGTCCCGTTCGAACCCGACGTTGCCCCGGACCTCACTGGCCCGGGTGAGGAACAGGCCCATCTCCCGCCCGAGGTCGCCGGCGATGCCCTCGACCAGGAGGAACCGGACCATGTCGGGCGTGGTCAGGACGAAGTACTCGTGGCTGGCGAAGAACGGGACCAACCAGTGGGCGATCACCCCGAGCCCGATGAGCACCACCACGCCGGCGCGGAAGAGGACGCCTTTGACGCCGCGGGGACCGGTTCCGGTGAGCCGAGCACGGGCCAGCTCGACGGCCAGGAGGCAGGCGCACAGGATCCCGAGGGCGTAGACATGTTCGGCCTGGTGGAGTACGGCGAACCCGATGGCGAGCCCGGCGATGGCGACGTAATGGGCGCCCTGGCCCCGCAGGCCGAGCCTCAGGCTCCACACGATCCAGGGGGTGGCGGCCATGACCATGAGGGAGGTCTCGTGGCCGTAGAACGCGTGCGAGAGGTAGAGGGGGTGGAGGGCGTAGACGAAGCCCCCGAGGAGGGCGGCCGGGGTGCTCCTCCAGAGCGAGCGGATGAGCACGAACGTGCCCCAGCCGCCGAGCACCTGGGCGGCCAGGGAGGCGAGCTTGACCGCTTCCCCCGCCCCCACGATCTTGGCGAGGGGGACGAGCATCAGGACGGGGAAGGACGGGGCCAGCGACCACACCGGCGTGCCCGACCAGATGTCGGCCAGCCAGTAGGGGACGCCCAGACCCTGCCAGTGGTCGGCGGCGAGGCGGACGAACAGCGACACGCCGGGTCCGTCGAGCACGAGGCGACCGTTGCTCCACAAGTCGGTGAAGGCGGCCACGGCCAGGGTGATGAAGGCGAAGCTGCCGGCGACGACGGCGGTCGGGTTGAGCGCAGGGAGGTTGACGGCGGGCGAGGCGGGCGGGCGAGTGGAACCGGCTCGGCTGGGCCGGCGGGGAGGGGCAGTGGTCCGGCGGGTGATGCGGCGATCGAGCGGGTCCAGGGGGCCTTCGGCGTCCTCCGCAGGACGGGACGGGGTCTTGTCGCGCGAGCGGGCGCGGCGCGGTGCCAGCAGGCTCATGCGGGGGGACGTCGGGGACGGGCGCCGGTCACTCTGACCCGGACGGTCAGGACGGTGGGGGTGGCCCCTTCTGCCCCCGTGCGCGGAACGGGCTGCGGGCGTGGCTGCGGGCGTGGGGTCGAGGCGGGAGCGTCCGGGACGGCGCCGGCGGGCGGCTGGCTGGCGACCGGAGGCGACAGGTCATCGGGGTTCGTCGTCAGCGGGCCGACCGTCTGGGCCGGGACCGCCGTCCTGGCCCGGCGGCGGCGGGAGAGGGGCACGGCGAGGAGGAGGGCGAGGAACGTCCCCGCCGTGATCAGCCGGCCTAGGACGGCGGCAG
>JALZEC010000366.1 GCA_030862235.1 Actinomycetota bacterium
CAGCTGACGCTGTTCGGACCGCCGGACGGCACGGCGATCACGAGCTTTGGACGGTTCACCGACGCCCGTCCGGCCCCCGCCGAAGCGGAACCGGTTCCCATTCAGCACAGCGCCGGTGCTCAGTGGATCGTCCTGCTCGCCATCGTGGCCTACATCTGGCTCTTCGCGTCGTGGACCATGCGCCATCACGACGGGTTGGGGACGCAGGCCTTCGACTTCGGCCTCTACGACCAGGGCGTCTGGCTGCTCAGCCGGTTCAAGCGCCCCTTCGTCACGCTGATGGGCCGCAACCTCTTCGGGGACCACACCTCGTTCATCCTGCTCCCGTTCGTGCCCGTCTACTGGCTCATTCCCTCGGGCAAGGTCCTGTTGTTCAGCCAGGCGGCCGCTCTCGGGCTCGGCGCCTTGCCGACCTTCCTCCTGGCCCGGGAGAAGCTGCGCCACGAGATGCTGGCGGCCGGCATCGCCGTCGCCTACCTCCTCCATCCCACGCTGGGCTGGATCAACCTCGAGCAGTTCCACCCCGACGTGTTCGAGGTCCCACTCGCCCTGTTCGCCATCTACTTCATGGTCAAGCAGCGGTGGAGGCCCTACCTCGTGTGCGTGGTGGCCCTCCTGCTCGTGAAGGAGGACGTCGTCCTCCTCACCTTCGGCCTCGGCGTGTACGTCGCCCTCAAGCACAACCGCCGGGTGGGGTTGGTCACCATTGGCCTGTCCGTGCTCTATGCCGCGATCGCCTTCTGGTGGGTACTTCCGGCCCTGAATGGGGTGGGCACGCTCAACACCTGGCGCATCCCGTTCGGCGGTCCGTGGGGCCTGCTGAAGACCACCGTCACCCATCCCGGTCAGGTCATCTCCTACCTCACCACCGAGGACCGTCTGTGGTACGTGTGGCAGCTCTTCGCGCCCCTCGGCTTCCTCGCCCTCGCCGCTCCCGCCCTCTTGCTGGCGGGGATCGCGGCGCTGGGGTCGAACCTGGTCAGCACCTTCCTGTACCAGTACGACATCCACTACCACTACACGAGCTTGATCTACCCGGTGGTGGTGGCGGCGACGATCTTTGGAATCGCCAACTCCGCCCTCACCCACTCGGCCCGGAAGCTGCTCACCGGCGTCGTCCTCGCCTGCTCCCTGGTCGCCGCCTACACCTGGGGACCGACCCCCCTCGGCAAGCACGAGTTCGTGCCGTCGGACCCCGGCACGCCCCACGTCCAGAGCTTCCGCCAAGCCGCCCGGCTTCTCCCTGACGACGCCGTGGTGTCCGCCTTCTACGGCTGGGTCCCCCAGATCGACCACCGGGAGGAGGTGTACATGTTCCCGAACCCCTGGAAGGCGTCGTACTGGGGGACGTTCAAGCAGGAAGGGCAGCGGTTGCCGCAGGCGGACCGGGTCGAGTACGTCATGGTCCCCACCCAGCTGGACGCCCAGCCCAAAGCCGTCCTCGATTCGATCCGGGGCGAGTTCGCCGTGGTCTACGAACGGGAGGGGGTCCTCCTCCTGAAGCGGCGGTAGTTGACCCTGCGGCGGAGGCCGCGCCAAGCAAAATGTCGCCCGTGGCCGAGATCGCGGCCGGACGGGCCGTGCCGGCCTCCGCCGCCCGAACGGACAGTTCAGTCACCACCGAGGCGAGCGACGACGTCGACGTCTCCCGCCTGCTGGCGTGGGCGCGCCGGCAGGATCCGGTCCCGTGGATCCTCGGTGGGATGATGCTCGTCTGGACGGTGACGTTCGTCGCCCTCGGCTGGCTTCGTCACGCCCGCTTCGCCACGTTCTCCTACGACTTGGGGATCTACGACCAGGACCTGTGGCTGCTCTCGCAGTTCAAGGAGCCGTTCGGCACCGTCCGCGGCCTGAACTTCTTCGGACAGCACCTGAACCCCGCCCTCCTCCTGCTCGTCCCTGCCTACTGGTTGGGGGCAGGACCGGAGTTCCTGCTCATCGTGCAGGTCGCGGCCCAGGCGTCGGGGGCGGTCGCGGTCTACCTCCTGGCCCGGGACCGCCTCGCCGACCGGTGGCTGGCCCTCGTGCTGGCCGGCGCCCTCCTCCTGAACCCGACGTACCAGTTCCTGACCTGGGAGTTCTTCCACCCCGACGCCCTCGCCGTGGCGCCCGTGCTCTTCGCCTACTGGGCCGCTCGCCGCGAGCGGTGGGGCTGGTTCACGGTGGCTGCCGTGCTGGCCGCGGCGTGCAAGGAGGACGTCGCCCTCGTGCTCGTGGCCATGGGCGTGCTCGTCGCCCTCCGCCAGAAGAACCTTCGGGTCGGCTTGACGACGGTCGTGCTCGCCTCCGCTTGGTACCTGGTCGGGACCCGAGTGGTCATGCCGGCCGTCCTCGGTGGGCTGAACCCTTTCTACGACGCCTTCTTCGGCGAGCTGGGAGCGAACGCCGGAGAGGTGGTCCGAACGGTCCTCACGAACCCCGTCAAGCCGCTGGACCTGGCCACCCGGACGGACCGGATCAACTACCTCCGCCTGATACTGGGGCCGGTGGCCTTCCTCCCGGTGGCATCGCTGTCGACCTTCTTCGTCGCCCTCCCCATCCTGGCCGTCAACCTCGTGGCCACCTTCCCCTACACCCGCGACTTCAAGTACCACTACAGCGCGTTGATCGTCGCTGCGGCCCTGATCGCGACGGTCGAGGGCATCGCTCGCATCGCACGGAAGCCGAGCACGCGCCGCTTCTTCGTCGGTCTCGTGGCCGCCTCCTCCCTGGCCACCTCGGTGGCCTGGGGCCCGTCACCGATCGCCAGCAACTACGACATCGGGTACTGGCCCCTCACCGCCGACCGGCGGCTCCCCACCTTCGAGGCGGCGGTGGCCATGGTGCCCGAGGACGCGTCCGTCTCGGCCACGTTCTCGTTCGTCCCTCACCTCACCCACCGCACCCACATCTACGACTGGCCCGAACCCTGGCGCCTGGTCAACTGGGGCATCCGGGGCGAGAACCTGCACGATCCGGGCGGGGTGGAGTGGATCGTCCTCGACCGTCGCCCCATGGGTGAGTCCGACCGGAAGCTGCTCGAACGCCTCCTTCAAGGCGAGTTCGAGATCCGGCTGGACAAGGAGGACGTGCTGGTGGCCCAACGGGTGCGACCGGGAGGCCGGGTCGAGATCCCGACCTGACCCGACGCCAAGCCCCTATGGGCTCTCGAGCAGGCGGGTCTCCATGGCCAGGAGGGCGGACTCGATGCGGGACCGCAGTTGCAGCTTCACCAGGATGTTGGCCACGTGGTTGCGGACAGCCGGCGTCGAGAGCCCGAGCTCGGCGGCGATCTCCTCGTTGCTCAAGCCCGTCGCCACCCGCTTCAAGACCTCCAGTTCGCGCTGGGAGAGGCGAGGGCTCGGGGCCATGTCGCTCTCCTGGGCGCGCCGGGCGAGCGAGCCGAACTCGGTGATGAGCTTGGCTGCCATCGAGGGCGAGATCAGGCTCTGGCCCTGCACGACCGCCCTGACCGCGTCGGCCACCTCCTCGATGGAGACCTCCTTGAGGAGGTAGCCGTTCGCCCCCGCCTTCACTGCATCGAACAGGTCGTCTTCCTCGTCGCTGACCGTCAGCATGATGATCCGCGTCGCCGGAAAGATCTCGCGGATCGTCCGGGTTGCGTCGATGCCGTTCTGGTTGGGCATCCGGACATCCATCAGCACCACGTCGGGGGCAAGCTCTTCGACCTTCGACACCGCCTCTGCACCGTCGGCGGCCTCGGCGGCCACCTCGATGCCGTCCTCCGCTTCGAGGACCATGCGCAGGCCGCGCCGGAACCGCTCGTGGTCATCGGCGATCAGGACCCTGATGGGTTCCGTAGGCTCCGGCACGGCTCCCTGCCTAGCTGGCGTCGATCAGGCCGACGTCGCCGTCGTTCCGGCGGTAGACCACGGCCGGCATGCCCGACTCGGCGTTGTTGAAGAAGTAGAAGGAGTGGCCGAGAAGGTCCATCTGCAGGGCGGCCTCCTCCGGGGTCATGGGCTTGAGGTCGAACCGCTTGACCTTGACGATCCGGCCCGTCCCAACCTCGTCCTCCTCCTCCTCACCCTCGTGGGCAGGGGGAAGGACCGATTCGATCGGGGGACGTTTGTGGGCCGCCTTCCGGCTCTGGCGCGTCTTGAGCCGCTCGACCTGGTGGGCCAGCTTGTCGACCACGCGGTCGACCGCCGTGAACGGGTCGGCTGAGGCCGCCTTGGCCCGGACCACGTGCCCATGGCCACGCAGGGTGACCTCGCACACCTCCTTCTCCGAGATGCGGGGGTTCCGCTCCTCGAGGAAGTGCACCTCAGCCGTGTCCCAACCGTCGAGGTGACGAGTCAGGCGGGTGACCTTCTCCTGCGCCGCCGTGCGTAGAGCGTCGGGCACCTCCATGTGCCGGCTGCGGATGGTGAACTCCATGCCACCTCCAGTGCTGTCCTCTGGCCGCGCCGCCCCTGGTCGGGAACGGCTCGGAAACAGGCCGTGTGCGGCTGACCTGGTCTTTTCCCCCACACTCGCCTGCCGGAGAGCTGGCACCCCCAGGGGTGGCGACTTGGGCCCGGCGTGACCGGAAGCCAAGTCCTACACCGCCAGGGAAGAGGCGCTTCCCCCTCTCTCCCACCGACGCCCGCCAGTCGGGCCCGGTGAGGCAGGTCTTACGTCTAAACCGCACCATGCTCAGCAACCACGGGTTGCCTTACGTGGGTCGTTTCGCCTGCGGCTGGCGTCGACTTGCAACCACAGACCCGCACACGGTCATAACTGAGTCTACGCCCCCCGCAGCACGTTCCGTGAGGGGGTGCGAGCGGCAGCGAGGAGACGCACCTCTGACGCGCCGGCTCGGCGCAGGGCTCGAGCGGCGGCGGCGGCCGTGGCGCCCGTGGTTACGACGTCGTCGACAAGAAGGACCTTGCCGGGCGAGGGACCGCGGGCGGTGAACGAGGGGCCGCGACGGCGCTCATTCACCGGC
>JALZEC010000372.1 GCA_030862235.1 Actinomycetota bacterium
CCCCAGTACAGGTTGACGGGTCGGTCGAAACCCTGTGCACCGAGCTCGTCGACGAAGGGAATCAGGGGGCCGACGCCGACGCCGGTGGCGATCAGGACGAGCTCCTCGTCCGTCACCTTGGCCGCCATCGATCGGCCACTCGGACCCCGGAAGGCGATCTCGTCCCCCAGGCCCAGCTCGGCCAGGTAATACGAGAGCGGCCCCTCGGGAACGAGCCGGACCAGGAGCTGGAAGGTCCGTTCCGCATTCGGGGGCGAAACGATGCAGTACGGGCTCCGCCGCGCACCGACGTCGGGCACGTCGGCCTGGATGCCGATGAAGTAGCCCGGTCGGAACTCGAACGGCTGATCGTCGGTGACCTGGAAGGTGATGCGCACCGTCCCGTGTTCGTTCAGCCTCTCGTACGCCGTCACCGCCGCTCGCCGGTCGTAGCGGTCCACCCGCCGGAGTTGCCGTTCCGCCGCTCCCCGTGACAGCGGGAAGGGCTTCTCCGGAGGGCGGATGTCGATGTCCGGCGAGCGGTAGGGGAACTCACGACGGCTCATGGGATCCGCCATCTCGCCACAGTCTACTGGCGCTACCCACCTTGCGGACTTGCCAAAACGGGGGGCCAGGCTGGCGAGCGCAAACCCGAATAGGGTGATCGGAAGCCATACGGGGCGAGGGCGGCAAGGCGACGGCGATGCAGGACCTCACGGAGGGTCGGCTGGCGCGCCAGGAGGGATGGGACGCATGAGACGGTTCCGCATTCTGGTCGGCGAGCTGGGCGGCAGGTGGGATGCCTGAGAGCGCCTCCTCCTACAGGAGACCGCCGCTCGCCGAGGAGCAGCTGGCGGTGGCCCGAGCCCGGGCTGAACACGTCATCGTCCTCATGCTCGAGAACCGATCCTTCGACCACATGCTTGGGTTCCTCGACCATCCCAAGCCCGAGGAGTTCAAGGGTCTGACCCGAGGCCAGTACGAGAACCGGGTCGATCCGGACAGCACCGAAACAGGCTTCACCGTGTCCGACGACGCCACCCCTCGCCTCGCCGTCGATCCGCCCCACGGCCACGTTGCGGCCATGGGTCAGCTCAACCCCGGTACCACCGGCAGCTTCGCCATGAACGGGTTCGTGGCCGAATACGCCCGCAAGCTTGCCGGCAAGGAGGTGGTCCCCGTCGTCCAGTGGGTGCGACTCCAGATCCTCGCTGTCCTCCTGGCCATTCCTCTGGGCTTCGCCTTCCGCAACTTCTCCAGCAGAGCAGTGGTGCGGGGTTGGTCGGGCCTCCTGCCCTGGTTCCTCGGAAGCGTGCTGGTCGTCGCCTTCCTGGTCGCCGCGCTCCGGCTCTACTCGTTGCCCGGAGCCCGGGCCCCGAACGTCACGATGCTCGCGGTCATCGCCGTGCCCGTGGGCGCCTTCGCGGCAGAGGGTGTCTGGCGCTGGCGGACGGACGATGCGCGCGGCCGGTTCTCCTGGTGGATCCTGACCGCGGCCATCCTGCTGGCCGCCGTCTCGTATGCGCAGGGCAAACTGAAGCAGCGCGCCCGGGTGCCGCAGTGGCGCATACGGCAAGCGAGTGCGGACGTCATGAGGTGCCATCCCCCGGCCAACCTCCCCGTCCTCGCCAAGCTCGCCCGGGAGTACGCGGTCTGCACCCGGTGGCATGCCTCGGTGCCCGGCGCCACCTGGCCCAACCGCAACTTCGCCCACGCCGCCACATCCGACGACTCGGTCGACATCGAGCTCGGCTTCTACCGCGACCGCACGATCTTCCAGCAGCTGGACGAGGAGTACCGTCCGCCACCCGGTCCCTCTCCCGACCCGACGTGGAGGATCTACCACCACGACACCCCGCAGCTCTTCGCCTTCGATCTGCTCTGGACGGACGAGAAGCGGAAGAACTGGTTCGACGCCAGCCAGCTCCTGACCGACATCGAGTCCGACCAGCTGCCCATGTACTCGTTCGTCGAACCGTGTCACACGGGCTCGAAGGCCAACAGCCAGCATCCCGGGAACAACGAGGCGACGGCGGCTGAGGACTTCGAGCGAGCCGAGGCGCTCATCGCCACCATCTACGACAAGCTGGTCGAGCACCCGGCCGTGTTCCAGAAGACCGTGTTCCTCGTCACCTACGACGAACACGGGGGCCTGTTCGACCACGTCGAACCACCGCGCTCCCGGCATCCACGGCTGCTCCACCAGGGCCGGCCGCCGCGGGAGCTGGCCCGGCGCCTGGTCGGGCTGTTCATGGACTACAAGAACCGTCCGTTCCGGTTCGGCCACCTCGGCCCGCGGGTGCCGACGGTCGTTGTCTCACCGTGGGTGGAGACCTCCTTCGTCGACGCGACCGTGTACGACCACTCAAGCATCGTCGCGACCGTGCGCCGGCTGTTCGCCCCGAACCAGGGACCGCTCACCCGACGCGACCGGGACGCGAACGACTTCCTCCACCTGCTCGTCACCCGTGCCGCGCCCTCCACGCCGACGCCCACCGACCCGACCACCCGCCTCCCCCACTCCATCGGCGTCGCCGCTGCTGAGCTTTCCATGGACGATGCCGCCCTGGGCATTCCCGTGGGTGAGGTCATGCCCCGAGACGAGTTCGACGCCCAGCTCCAGAAGCTGAACGAGCTGGTCAGGTCGCAGGAAGCCCCGCAGGAACGAGCGCCCTCCGTCGTGCTGGAGGCACAACCGGCGCCCGCCTCAACCGCCGAGCTGTTCAAGCGGAAGGCTGGCATGACTCGGGCCGACAGGTAGCCGTTCCGGCGTCCCGCGGCGACCAATCACTCAGTCCTCGGCCTCGGGCTCGTACCGAGCGTCGAAGTCGGAGGGCTTGACGACCATCACCTCGCCGGCCGGCTGCTGCACGATCCAGTCACCAGGCTCGGCCAGCACCGTCGACTCCTCATGGCTTTCGACGGTCGTCACCACTGTGCACCGCTCGTCCGTCTGGTACGCGAGGACGGGCTCGACGCGCTCCCACTGATTCGGGCCGACCTGACGATGAGCCTGTTCGAACTCGGCCTGAGCCGCGCCGTAGCTCCCATCCTCGCTGGCCACGACGTAGAACGGGCCGTGCATCTCCTGTTCGCCGAAGGGAGCCTGGATCGTCACCTTCCCCTGGCTCCCCTGGCTCCCCTGGTTCCTCTGCGCGGCGGGCCGCAGGAGGATCGCCGTCTTGACCATCCCCTGGCGCGGCCGGAACCGGCGAGCGCGGGTGGTGTCGAACTCCTGGGTCACGGCTCATCGGGCAGGCAGCGCGAGGGCGTAACCAAGACGCTGACCCTGAGGAGGTGACTCCGCATTCTTCACCGAGTTGGTAACTCTCGCGCGAGACCGGGGCGGGATCCACTTCGGACGTTTCCCCGCGCCGGGTTGAGTCCAACTGAGACCATCTGAGCCGGACGACGATTCGCAAACGACCACATCACGTAGGTCTCTCCTCGCGCCCGCTATACCCGTTGTCCGACCCGCTGTTCCATGCGTGCTAGAACTTCATGCTTCTCACTTCGTGCCAGCAGAGAGGCGAAAATGCCGGGACAAGATGGGCAGTCCAATCGGACCAAGGCGATTCTAACGGCGATCGGCAAGCATCGTGACGAGGCGCAGGCCGAAGGGCAGCACTTCACGACGCTGACCGACGCCGGTATCGATGAAAAGATCAAGGGCCAGAAACCTCTGATTGTTTGGCAAAGCTGGACTCCATCTGTCACCGTAGGAAACACACTGATCTGTGACGTTGGCCTCGCCAATCCCGGACCCACCAAGCACGCGAATCTGTTCGCGACCATGACAGTTGGCTTCCCTGCCGTCACACAAACCCCGCACCCGCCCGGACTTGACCCGCGGACTTCGATGACTGACGCGCGTTTTCCGCGGCTCACTCTGCCGCGGTTCGAAGGCCTCCCCTTGGAGCCAGGAGAGGTCCGGTCTTTACGGTTCGCAATGACTACGCCGGGTTCTGTCGATAGATCAAACTATTTCGCGAGCATCGTCCTGATCCAGGCTGCCTGGCACGGACAAGGAGATCACCTCGACCAAAGCCTCTTCATCTTCGAGGTTGTTTGAGGACTAGAACCGCGTGGTACCAGCCATCCTCTTCAGCCGGCACAAAGAGCTTCTTTGCCATCAAGAAAGGGAGCAGTCATGGAGTTTCCGCCAGAGGTAAAGGCTCTGATGGGCGGTTTAGACATAGCACGGCCACCAGACGTAGTAGTCGACCCCGCGATTCCCATCGACTTGAAGCTGGTTCATGCCGAGGGTCTTCAGGTCATAGACGCCACGGACGTGGTCCGTGATCTTGGGCGGTTCACCTTGAACCTGGACACCATTTCCCTCGGAGGAATCGGACTCGACCCGCAAAGGGGCACCCTCACCGTCGATCTGGCCCAAATCGTTCCCGATCTCACCGTGGCGGTAGGTGACCTCGCTCTCGATGACGTGAACGTTGAGCTGGGTGCGGACGTGGCGCTGAAGGATGTAGCCACGCATCCGCCGTTCACCTCATATATGACGAGCGCCTCCGTATTGAGCGTACGGAAGATCATGGTTGCTGACGAGCCAGCCGTTGGCGCGCTGCTCGAGATCGACACGGGGATATCAGCCGAACTCCGTACAGTGTCGAGCGTCAGCGGGACGGGCCCATTTGAGGTGACTCTCGCCGAAGCACTCCTTCTCCCGCATGTAGTCGGGGCATCAGTCACTCAGGTCGCGACCCTTCGGGCCCGGGACGTTGACCCCGCGGAAGCAACGACATCCAGGAATCTGCCGTACGGTCACCACCTCGGGACACGAATACTCGGGCAGGTGGGAAGGGTGACGGGCAGCCTTGACCGGGTACGAGCGACGTTGAAGCAAGTGCAGCAGGCCTTGGGGAGAATTTCCGGCAGTATCGGCCCACAACCGGGCGCGGCGACAATCCGGCTTCCGGGTCTCCAACAGATCGGTGATACGGCCGGACAGGTGATTGCTACCGTCACTCATACCGTTTCGTCGGTCGCTAATGGCCTTCCCCCAGGTGCCGTTATACACGTGGAATGGGAAGTGAAGAATCCGTCTGGGAGGGTTCTGACCGGATATCCTGATCTTCTCGTTACCAAAGGAACGCTCTCCGGTCCGTTGAATGGAGCGATTCTTCCTATACCCAGCGTTGTACTGCTCCCGACGTTCGGTGACCTCGGAGCCGAGAGTACGTCCCTTCGCACGATTTCGTGCACGGTCACCTTGAAGGCGGCGGGGTTCGCCGACCACGTCGAACGACTCGGCCCCGTGAGCGTGCGTGTACCCCAGTTGCCCGTTCCGACGATCCTTGCCATGACCGAGCACTCCGTCGGGGCGGCGGACTTCCCAGGCGCCGTCCTTGTCGCAATACCGCCCCACTATGAGATCGCGAACTGGGAACTCCTGAAGCCGCCACTGGAAGCTGTTGATCGGCTCATCAAGAGCTTGAAACTGATCGTCCCGAACCTTCCGCAGCCGCTAGCTGACCTAGGTTTCACGGTCGGGCTAATGCTGGACCTGCTGAGCGTGCCTGGGAGACTGAGTGTGCTCCGAAGAAACGAGGTTCTCGATCTGTGGTGGGAAACCCGATTCCCGGGCTGGCCGCATAATTGGCAGGATGTGATTAGCTCAATCGTTTTGCTTGGAGCTGAGGGACGCGTCGTTTCCTGTCACAACCGGCCGAATCTGTGGAGCGGAACGGGAGCGTTCCGACTGATAACTGGCCCCCTTCCCGCTGCTGTTCTTAAATCACTGTGGTTCAAAGCGTCGTCGGAAGCGGAGGTTGTACCGTCCGACAGCCGAGTCGTTGTTGACACTCAGCCGGAGCGGCATTTCAACGACGTGCTGTCTTCCTTCCAGTTGCAATGGGACAAGACTGCGGTCTAGCCCGCTGAG
>JALZEC010000401.1 GCA_030862235.1 Actinomycetota bacterium
CACATGAGGCGTTTGGTGGTCCTCTACGCGCTCGTGCTGGGCGCCATGCTCGCCCTCTTCGCCCTGGTAGAGGCGATCGAGGCGCCGTTGCTCAGCGATCCGCAACCCCTCCAGGGTCGGAGCCAGCTGGCGGCTGCGCTGACGGGGGTCACGCTCCTCGTCGTCGACGTCGTGCTCCCCGTTCCCTCGAGCGTGGTGATGATCGCCCACGGCGGCCTGTTCGGGATCGTCCCCGGTGCCGCCTTGTCCATGGCCGGCGCGCTGGGCGCCTTCGCCGTGGCCTTCGCGCTGGGTCGGCGGGGTGCGGCCGTGCTCACCAAGGTCGTCGACGACGACGAGCGGCGGCGGGCGGACCGGCTGTTCCGTCGCTGGGGCCTCGTCGCCATCATCCTGAGCCGGCCGGTGCCCATGCTGGCCGAGACGGTCGCGTTCGCGGCGGGCAGCTCGCCGCTGCCGTGGCGCTCGGCCCTGATCGCAGCTGCGCTCGCTTCCGTCCCCATGACCGTTGTGTACGCGGTCGCCGGCACAGCTGCGGCGACCTTCGCCGATGGAGCCGTCGTCTTTCTGGCCGTTGCCATGGTCGCCCTGGCTGCCGCCCTGGTCGTGCGGTCGAACCGCATCGTTGCCCAGGGGAGCCGATCGTGACGGAGGCCTGGACCACGCAGGTCGTCACCGAAGCCCTCACTTTCCCGACAAGTCTCGCGTTCGATGACGCCGGGCGGATGTACGTCGCCGAGGCGGGGCTGCCTTTCGGTGGCGCGCCTGCTGGTGGGCGCGTCTGGCGGATTGAGCCCGACGGCGGGCGGGTGCTGCTCGCCGACCGCCTGTCCCCCCCGGTCAACGGCCTGACGCATCACCGAGGGGATCTCATCGTCTCCGTCGGCGGGCAGCCCAGCCAGATCCTGCGCCTCAGCCTCGACGGGAGGACTGAGACGCTCGTCGGTGGGCTTCCCGGACCGGGGAACTACCAGACCAACATGGCGGTGGTCGGCCCCGACGAGAAGCTGTACTTCAGCCAGGGGGCCATGACCAACAGCGGGATCATCGGGCTCGACGCCTACGAGATCGGCTGGCTGGCCCGCCTGCCCCACTCCCACGACCTCCCCGGCTTCGAGCTCGAGCTCACGGGTGTGAACCTCCGCACCGCCAATCCCCTGGCCCCAGACGGGGGTGAGGTGGAGACGGGCGCATTCGTGCCCTTCGGCACATCCACTCGCCGCGGCCAGCGCGTGCCAGCCGAACTTCCGTGTACGGCGGCGGTGATGCGCTGCGCGCTGGACGGGTCGAACCTCGAGCTGGTGGCGTGGGGGCTGCGCAACGCCTACGGCCTCGGCTTCCTCCCGGACGGGCGTCTGCTGGCGATCGACCAGGGAGCCGACGACCGGGGAAGCCGTCCGATCGGCAACGCTCCCGATCTGCTCTACGAGGTCCGCCCGGACGCGTGGTTCGGGTGGCCCGACTTCATCGGAGGGGAGCCGGTGACCGACGGTCGTTTCGTTCCCCAGCGGGGGCCGGCGCCGACGTTCCTCCTCGCCAACCATCACGAGCTCCCGCCCCCCCAGCCTCCGCTGGTCGCCTTCGGGCCGCACACCGCCGCGGTGAAGTTCGACGTCGGGCCCGGCGAGCAGCTGTTCGTCGCCCTCTTCGGCGACGAGGCGCCCATGACCGGCCCACCGGCCGAGCCGGTCGGTCGCAGTGTGGTCCGGGTCGACCTCGACCGGGGAGAGGTCCACGCCGTTGCCGCCGGTCCCTTCGACCGGCCCATCGACATCCGCTTCAGTCCGGAGGGGGCACTCCATGTCCTCGACTTCGGCCGGTTCGAGATGACCGAGCGGGGCGTTGAGGCGCAACCGAGAACGGGCAAGGTCTACCGGCTTCAAGCCGAGGAACGCACGAAGACGACGAAGAGCGAACGGGGGTCCGATGAGCGGAGATGAACGGTCCGGTCTCGAGCGGGTGCAACGTCTCGCCGCCCGGGAGAAGGAGGAGTACGAGGCCGGGTCCGATCGACCGGTGGGGTCGTTCCTCGGGATCATGGGCGTCTACGTCGCCGGCGTCGGCGGTCTCGGGATCCTGCTGCGCCGGCGGGGGCACGTACTGCCGGAGCGCATCGGCGTGGCCGATCTCGCCCTCATCACGGTGGCGACCCACAAGCTCAGCCGACTGTTGGCCAAAGACCCTGTGACGAGCCCCCTGCGGGCGCCGTTCACCCGCTTCGCCGGCACATCGGGACCCGCTGAGCTGCAGGAGAAGGTGCGGGGCAGCGGGCTGCGCAGGGCCATGGGGGCGCTGGTGACGTGCCCCTTCTGCCTGGCCGTGTGGGTGGCAACGGGCTTCGGCTTCTCGCTCCTTTTCGCCCCCAGGGCGACGCGCTTCGCCGCCTCGATCCTCACCGCCGTGGCGGGCGCCGACGTTCTGCACCTGGCGTACGCGGCGCTCGAGCAGAAGAGCGGGTGACGACGGGGCCGGGGCCGTCGATGCGGCGCCCCGCCGGTCGGCCTCCAGCGACTCCGCGGGTGTGAACGCGGGCCCATGGCGGACGAAGGAACCCAGAGGACACCGCTGGGGGAGTACGGGCTCATCGGCGACACGCGCACCGCCGCGCTGTGCTCGTCGGGCGGCTCGATCGACTGGCTCTGTCTCCCCCGCTTCGACGGGGAGCCGATCTTCGGCCGCCTCGTCGGCGGCGACGACGCCGGTTCGTTCCGCATCGCCCCCGCCGCCGCGGTGTCGCCGGCGCGTCGCCGCTACCAACCGGGGTCGGTAGTGCTGGAGACGACGTGGCGCTCCGGCGCCAGCGAGCTCACCCTGACCGAGGGGATGGTGGCCAACGTGGCCGGGCGGCTGTTGCCGCCCAGCCTGCTCGTCCGCCACCTGGCATCCCGGGGCGGTCCCACCCGCGTCCGGCTGTGCTTCGATCCTCGTCTGGGGGAGGGACGCCACCGCCCACACGTGCACCGCCGTCGTGGGTCCGTCGTCTGCACGTGGGGGTCCCTGGCGGTGGCGCTGTCGGCGTCGGTGAACCTGGAGGTGGAGCCCGGCCGGGAGGTCGAAGTCGTCGTGGACGAGAGCCGCCCCCTGGTGCTCGCCCTGGCCACCGCCCACCGCGAGCCGCTCGTCCACGTGCCGGCGGAGCAGGCGTGGGAAGAGCTGCAGGCAACCGACGAGTGGTGGCGGGCGTGGTCGGCGGAGATCGGCGACGTGGGCCCTTTCCGGGACGCAACGGTGCGCAGCCTGCTGACCCTCAAGCTCCTGACCTACTCGCCGTCAGGCGCCCCGGTGGCCGCCCCCACCACCTCGCTTCCCGAGGAGCTCGGCGGTAGCCGCAACTGGGACTACCGCTACGCCTGGCCCCGCGACGCGAGTATCGGCATCGCCGCCTTCCTGGGCTGTGGCCGCGAGCAAGAAGCGCGGGCGTTCCTGTACT
>JALZEC010000416.1 GCA_030862235.1 Actinomycetota bacterium
CCGTCGTTCGCCCACAAGTTCCGGCGGCGCTCGCTGCCCGGCTCCACGCGGGGGCGGCCGGTGTGATGGCCGGGAAAGGGCTTCGCACCGGGTGGACCACAGGCACATGCGCCAGCGCCGCGGCCAAAGCGGCCGCCACCTGGCTGGTCAGCGGGAGCGCGCCGGGGGAGGTCGAGGTCGGGCTGCCGGGAGGGCGACGGCGCGTCCGCTTCCCGGTCGAGGCCGAGACTCCACACCGGTGCGTGGTCGTCAAGGACGCGGGCGACGATCCCGACTGCACCGACGGAGCCCGAATGACAGCGTCGGTCGAGCCCACGCTTGATCCGCCGACCCAGTTGCTCGCCGGGCCCGGCGTGGGCACCATCACCAAGCCCGGCCTCGGTCTGGCGGTGGGCTCACCTGCGATCAACCCCGTTCCCCGGGCCATGATCCTGGCCGCTCTGGCCGAAGTCACCGACCAACCCCTGACCGTCACGTTCTCGGTGCCGGAGGGCGAGGCGATGGCGGCCAAGACGTCCAACGCCCGGCTGGGGATCGTGGGGGGGATCTCCATCCTCGGGACTACCGGCATCGTCCGGCCCTTCTCCACCGCCGCCTACCGGGCTTCGGTCGTCCAGCAGATCGACGTGGCCGCTGCCCAAGGCCACACCTCCCTCGTGCTGGCCACCGGCAGCCGCACGGAGCAGGCAGCCATGCGCCTCTACCCGTCGCTGCCCGAGGTGTGCTTCGTCGAGGTTGGCGACTTCACCGGAGTGGCGCTGCGCCGAGCGGCGGGGGCCGGCATCCGCCAGGTGGCGTTCGTGGGCATGGCCGGCAAGATCACGAGGCTGGCGGCGGGCGTGATGATGACCCACTTCCACCGTTCGCGCGTCGACGGGGACCTGATGGCCGAGGCGGCCCGGGCGGCTGGTGCTCCTGCGCGCGTTGTCGCGGCCGCCTCCGAGACGGCAACTGCCCGGCACTTCTTCGAGACCTGCGTCGCCCTCGACGCCACCGAACCCCTGGCCATGCTCTGCCGGCGAGCGCGGGAGGCGTGCGAAGCCCACGCCGGTGGACGGGTGGCGGTCGACGTCCAGATGGTCGACTTCGACGGGCAGGCGGTGGTGGCCCGTGCCTGACGGTGGCGGCCGGCGTCGCATCACCGTGCTGGGCATAGGCCCCGGCGCCATCGAGGGAGACGGGCCGGTGGCCGAGCGCGTCGCCGCCGCCGACCTGGTCGTGGGCGGGCGCCGCCACCTCGAGGCGGTGGGCGCCAACGGGGCAAGCGTCGTGATCGGCGGCGACCTGGGCCCGGTGTTGGACGCCATCGCTGCCGCCGACGGGCAGGTCTGCGTGCTGGCCTCGGGCGACCCGGGGTTCTTCGGGATCGTCCGAGCCCTGGCCGAGCGGTTCGGGCCGGACACCCTCGACGTCCACCCTGCGCCCTCGTCGGTGGCGGTGGCCTTCGCCCGGGTGGGCCTTCCCTGGGACGACGCCCTGGTCGTGTCCGCCCATGGCCGCCCGGTCGAGGCGGCGGCGCGCGAGGTGGCTGTGGCGACCAAAGGGGCGGTGCTGACCTCGCCCGACTCGCCTCCGGAGGTGGTGGGGCGCGAGCTCTTGGCGCTCGGTTCACGGCACCGGGCCGTCGTGTGCAGCCGGCTCGGCCAGCAGGACGAGGCGGTCGAGGCGGTCGACCTTGAGGGGCTGGCCACCGGTCGGTGGGACCCGTGCTCGGTGGTCGTGCTGCTCGCTCCCGAGTCGGACGGCGTGGCCGGCGACAAGGTCCTCGCCTGGGGACGCCCGGCCGAGCGGTTCGCCCACCGGCGCGGCCTGGTGACCAAGGGGGAGGTGCGCGCCGTCGCCCTGGGCAAGCTGGGCCTCCCGGCCGCCGGTGTCCTGTGGGACGTGGGCGCCGGCAGTGGGAGCGTGGCCGTGGAGTGCGCGTCCCTGGCCCCCAACCTGTCCGTGATCGCCGTCGAGCAGGACCCCGAGGCGTGCGGCCGAATCCGGGCCAACGCGTCGGCCTGGGGCGTCGTCCTCGACGTGGTCGCCGGGCGTGGCCCGGCCGCCCTCGCCGGGCTACCCGATCCCGACCGGGTCTTCGTCGGCGGCGGCGGCCTGGAGGTGCTGGACGAGGTGCTCACCCGCCTCCGCCCCGGCGGGCGGGTGGTGGCGACCTACGCCGCCCTCGACCGGGCGGCCGCCGCCTTCGACCGGCTCGGCCACCTCTGCCAGGTGAACGTCAGCCAGGGCGAGCGGCTGCCCGACGGTGGCCTCCGCCTGGTCGCGGCCAACCCGGTGTTCGTGGTCTGGGGACCGGACGAGTGACGGTCCTCGCCGTCTCGATCACCGAGCGGGGCCGGGCCCTGGCCGAACGCCTGCCCTTTGACCGTTCCCACGGGCAGCTGGCCGAGACCGTCCGCAGCCGTTGGACTGACGTCGACGGCTTCGTCTTGTTCGCCGCCACCGGGGTCGCGGTGCGGGTCGTCGCCCCGCTCCTGGCCTCCAAGGCGACGGACCCGGCGGTCGTCTGCGTCGACGAGGCGGGACGGTTCGCGGTCGCCCTGTGCGGGGGGCACGCCGCAGGCGCGAACGAGCTGGCCCGCCACGTGGCCGAGCTGCTCGACGCCACCCCGGTGGTGACCACGGCCACCGACGCCACGGGGACGCCATCGCTCGACCAGATCCCCGACCTCCTGCCGGCAGGCGACGTGGCCGGCGTGACGACGGCCTTGCTCGACGGGCGACCGCCGGTCGTGGAGAACCCCCTGGGCTGGCCGCTCCCCCACTGGCTGACCCGGCCCGCAGGGGACGGCCCCGAACGGATCCTCATCACCGACCGGACGACGGTGAAGAAACCGGGCCTGCTCGTGCTGCACCCGCCGTCGTTGGTGGTCGGCGTGGGAACGTCCACCGATCCCCCCGTGGAGGAGGTCGAGGCGCTGGCGCAGGGCGCCGTCGCCGACGCCGGCTTGGCGTGGGCGTCTGTGGCTGAGGTGGCCACCATCGACCGCCGGGCGGGCGAACCGGCCATCGTCGGGCTGGGCCGGCCCGTCCGCTCCTTCGCGCCGGGCGAGCTGGCGGCAGTGCCCGTCCCCACCCCTAGCCAGGTGGTCGCCTCGGCGGTGGGCACGCCGAGTGTCGCCGAAGCTGCTGCCCTGCTGGCGACCGGCCCGGACGGTGAGCTCCTCGTCGCCAAGCGAGCCACCGCCCACGCCACGGTGGCCGTCGCCCGGCGTCGCCGTCCGCGAGGCGTGGTGGCGGTCGTCGGGCTCGGTCCCGGCCCTGCCGCGTGGCGGACTCCCGCGGCCGAGGCCGCCGTCCGACGGGCGGACGTGGTGATCGGCTACGGGCCGTACGTCGACCAGGCCAGATCCCTCCTGTCCCCCTGGCAGGAGGTGGTCCGCAGCCCGATCGGCGAGGAGGCGGTGCGGGCCAAGCAGGCGGTGGGCGAGGCTGGCGCCGGGCGGCGGGTGGCCATGGTGTGCTCGGGCGACGCCGGCGTGTACGCCATGGCCTCGGTCGTGCTCGAGGTTGCGGGCGGGACCGGCGTCGAGGTCGAGGTCGTGCCTGGCGTGACCGCAGGCCTCGCCGCCTCGGCCCTCCTCGGCGCGCCCCTCGGCCACGACCACCTCGTCCTGAGCCTGTCCGACCTGCACACGCCGTGGACGGCCATCGCCGCCCGCCTCCGAGCGGCGGCCGAGACCGACCTGGTCGTCGTCCTCTACAACCCGCGTTCACGGCGGCGGACGTGGCAGCTGGAGACGGCCAAGGACATCCTCCTCACCAGCCGGTCGCCGGGCACACCGGTCGGCGTGGTGACGGAGGCCGGGCGTCCCGGCCAACGGGTGTCCCTCACGACGCTGGCCGCCCTCGACCCGTCGACCGTCGACATGACCACCTGTGTGGTCGTCGGCTCCTCCACCACCCGCGTGGTCAACGGGCGCATGGTGACGCCCCGAGGGCTGCTGCCATGACCTTCGGCGTCGCCGTCGATGCCTCCCGCTGCACGGGTTGCGGCGCCTGCCTCGTCACGTGCCCGCCCCGGGCGCTGCTGGCCGCACCCGGCCGTCCGGACGTCGTGGCCACGCGCTGTACCGGCTGCCTTGCCTGCATCGAAGTCTGCCCCCGCGACGCGATCGCCGAGGTGACGACGCCGTGACCTCCGTCCACCCGATCGAGGCCGAGAGCTACCGGATCCTGCAGGAGCGGGTGGACCTCTCCCGCTTCGGGCCGCTGGCGGCGGCGGTCGTCGCCCGGGTCATCCACGCCAGCGCCGACCTGGACTACGCCGAGACCATGGTGGTGGACGAAGCGGCGGTGCGGGTCGGCGTGTTAGCCATCGCGTCCGCTGCGCCCGTGGTCGCCGATGTCGAGATGGTCCGCCACGGCATCTCCGGTGTCGCGGTCGACTGCTACCTGGCCGAAGTGGGCGAGGCGGCCGCCGGGCGAGCCGGACTCACGCGGTCGGCGGCGGCCATGCGCCTGGCCGCCGAGCGCCACCCGGAAGGAGCGGTGGTAGTCATCGGCTGCGCCCCCACCGCCCTCGAGGAGGCCATCCGGCTGCCCTGGTCGCCCGCCCTCGTCATCGGCCTGCCCGTCGGGTTCGTGGGGGCGGCCGAGGCCAAGCGGGCCCTGCGCGCGAGCGGCCGGCGCTCGATCTCCAACGTGGGCGAGAAGGGCGGTTCGGCGGTAGCCGCCGCCGCGGTGAACGCCCTGGTCAGGCTGGCCCATGGCTGAGCCGTCGTCGCTCCTCCTCGTCGGGCACGGCAGCCGTTCGGCCGCCGGCGTGGCCGAGTGCCGGGAGCTGGTCGAGACCGTCGCCGGGTTGGTGCCGGACGTCACCGTCGGCTGCGGCTTCCTCGAATTCGCCCAGCCCGACCTCGACACCGCCCTCGACGGCATGGTCGAGCAGGGAGCAGGGGAGGTGATCGCCGTCCCGCTCGTGCTCCTCGGAGCCGGGCACCTCAAGGACGACGGTCCCGCCGCCCTCGCTCGTGCCCGCTGCCGCCATCCCGGGGCCGGTTTCCGGTACGGCCGGGATCTGGGCATCCACCCGCTCGTCCTGGAGGTGGCCGAGGAGCGGGCGCGGACGACGGTGGCCGAGCTCGGCCGCGCTCCGAGCGAGACCGCGGTCGTCCTGGTCGGCCGAGGCTCGAGCGATCCCGACGCCAACGGCGACCTCTACAAGGTTGCTCGCCTGCTCTGGGACGGACGGGGCTTCGGGACGGTCGAGCCCGCCTTCGTGTCGCTCGCCCCACCGGGCGTTCCTGATGCCCTCGAGCGGTGCCGGCGGCTCGGCTTCACCTCCATCGCCGTCGTTCCCTACTTCCTGTTCACCGGGATCCTCGTCGACCGCATCGGCGACCAGGCAGCCGAGTGGGCGGCCGCCCATCCCCGGGTGGACGTGCTCGTCGGCCCGCATCTGTGGCCCGACCTACGCCTCGCCCGCCTCGTCCTCGCCCGCCACGAGGAGGCGCTGGCCGGCGACGTCCGGATGAACTGCGACCTCTGCATCTACCGGCTCCCCCTGCCCGGGCACGAGCACAAAATCGGTCGCCCCGCCGACGGTCACCAGCATCACAGCCGTCCGAGCCACGGTCACCAGCCCGCCGGCCGGCCGGCCTATGGCCCCCACCGCCCCGCCGACGATCACCGGCATCACGACGACGACGGCGAGAGGAGGTGATGCACTTGGAGGAGCACTTGGCCTTGCCAGGCGTAGCGAGCAGGGTCCCGGTATGGGCCTGGGCCGTCGCTGCCCTGGCCCTGACTCTCGCTTACCTGGTCGCCCTCGACAACGGCGCCGTCCTGCAGAGCGCGGCCAACCTGGCCCACGAGATGTTCCACGACGGCCGCCACTTCCTCGGCGTCCCCTGCCACTAAGAGGCGTGCCTGGAGGTGGTGTACGGCCGAGCACCGATGCGGTGGTTGCCGTACACCACCTCCCCCGTCAAAGGAGTGCGGATGCGAACCCAACTACGAAACGGAGTCCTGGCCGGGTTGGCAGGCGGGGCGGTCATGAGCCTTGTCCTGCTCGTCGCCGGCGAAGGGCCCCTGCAACGGGCGATCGACCTCGAGCCGGGCGGCGGTGAGGAGCTCGTGTCGCGAGGCGGCCAGCGCGTGGGCGGCGTGATCGCCGTCCTCCTGGTCAGCGCCGCCTTGGGTCTCGTGTTCGCCGTGGTGACGGCTGCGCTCCGCCGGGCCCGCCCGCTGGGTATCGCCGCCGCCGGATTCGTGGTTCTCCAGCTCGTCCCGTTCCTGAAGTACCCGCCCAACCCGCCGGGGATCGGCGGGAGCGAGACAGTCGGCCGGCGTACGGGGCTGTACCTGGTGCTCCTCGCCTGGGGACTCGTGTCTCTGTGGGCTGGGTGGCGAGCCCGTCGCTGGCTCGAGGCCCGCGACCTGCCCGGGGCGGTCGCCCAACCGGCCGCCGCGGCCGCCGTCGTCGCCCTCGTCCTGTTCGCCCTGGCCGTGCTCCCTCCCGGCCCGAGCCCCGACGCCGTCCCCGCCAGCGTCGTCTGGAACTTCCGCATCGCCAGCCTGGCGGGCTGGGCCGCCTACTGGTCGGTGCTGGGCACCGTCTTCGGCTGGCTGG
Source organism: Actinomycetota bacterium (assembly GCA_030862235.1). Classification (GTDB taxonomy): domain Bacteria; phylum Actinomycetota; class Acidimicrobiia; order Acidimicrobiales; family AC-14; genus JALZEC01. Next base: position 6,578 of record JALZEC010000416.1, read on the forward strand.
CCCTCCCCGCCGGGCTCCGCCGATCCCCGGTGCCCGCCTCCGACTGAACGAAGTGGTGGGCGGTCCGGTCGTGGGGGTCCGGACCGGCGTGCTGACAGGGGTCGACGTGGACCACGGCTGCCGAAAGCATGGGCAGCTCGTGGAGCAGGGCGTGGTGGACGGCTTCGGAGATGTCGTGGGCGGCGGCGACGTCCAGGTCGCGGTCCACGGTGATACGGGCGTCCGAGTGGAGCCGGTGGCCCACCCAGCGGATCCGCAGCTCGGTGACTTCCTGAACTCCTTCAACCGACCCCGCCACCCGCTCCGCCCCCTGCACCAGCTCGGGGTCGACGGCGTCGAGCAGTCGCTCCCCCACCCCCTTGGCCGCTTGGACAAGGACGACGACGATGCCGGCGGCGATCACCAGGCCGGCGACGGCGTCGGCCCGTTCCCATCCGAGGGCCACGCCGATCGCTCCCAGAAGGACGGCCAGCGAGGTCAGCCCGTCGGCCCGGGCGTGGAGGCCGTCGGCGACCAGGGCGGCTGACCCGATCCGCCGCCCGACCCGGATCCGGTACAGGGCGACCAGCTCGTTGCCCACGATCCCGACCACGGCGGCGGCCATGACCGCCGCCAGGTGACGCACGGGCAGGGGGTCGCGCAGCCGCTGGAAAGCCTCGTACCCCGCCAGGGCGGCGGAAGCGGCGATGAACAGGACAACGACCACCCCGGCCAGGTCCTCGGCCCGGCCGTACCCGTGGGTGAAGCGCCGGTTGGGCGGACGGCGGCCCAGCGTGAAGGCCAGCCAGATGGGCAGGGCGGTGAAGGCGTCGGTCAGGTTGTGCAGGGTGTCGCCGAGGAGGGCCACCGAGTTACTGATCAGGACCACCACCATTTGGAGGGCGGCGGTCAGGCTGAGGACGACGAGCGAGAGCTTGAGGGCCCGGACACCGTCGCGGTTGTCCTCCATGGCCCGGTCGATGGTCGGCCCCGAGTGACTGTGCCCGTGCCCGCCATGGCCGGGCCCGCTGTGGCCGTGCCCGTGGCCGCCGTCCCCGTCGCCGTGCCCGGCCGCTCCCTGTTCTGGGGTCACGTGATGGGGTCCTGACCCCGTCGGATGACCCGGGTTCGCGCCCTGGGTGCCCTGCCTGTCTTGCGGGTGGCCGTCGTGTTCGTGCGACTCGTCCGTCCCGACATTCTTCCAGCCGGCCGTAGTCTCGAAGCGTGGTCGCCGCCGTGCTGTTCGACTTCTATGGGACCCTGGCCCGGGCGGTCGCCTGGGGGCCCAAGGTCGAGGAGCTGCTGGTCGGTCACGGCCTGGGCCTGGACCCCGACGCCCACGCCCGGTGGCAGGCGGAGGCGGCCGACGGGATCGAGCACCTGGAGGCCTCGGTCGACCGAGACCGGTATGTGGCCTGGGAGCGGGCCCGCTTCTGCCGACTGGTCGCCGGTTGCGGGGCGCCGGCGACCGACGTCGAACGGGTGGCCGACGACCTCTACACGGCCACGAAGACCTTCACCCTGGCCACCTACCCCGAGGTGCCCGACGTGCTGGCCGAGCTGCGCGCCTCAGGCGTCACCGTCGCCGTCTGCTCCAACTGGGACTGGGACCTGGACCGAGCCCTGGCCCAGTGCG
>JALZEC010000422.1 GCA_030862235.1 Actinomycetota bacterium
CGACCACCGAGCTGGCTTTGGCGCCGATGGTGACGGTTCCCACCCCTTCGGCGTCGTCGACGGTGATATCGGCCCCCGTCTCCTGCTGGATGGTGTTGATGACCTTGCCCTTGGGCCCGATGACCTCCCCGATCTTGTCGAGGGGGATCTCGAAGCTGACGATCTTGGGCGCCGTGTCCCGCACCTCGGACCGGGGGGTGGAGATGGCTCCGTTCATGACCTCGAGCACCTTGAGGCGGGCGTCGTGTGCCTGGCGAAGCGCTTGGGCCAGCACGTCCGCCGGCAGCCCGTCGATCTTGGTGTCGAGTTGGAGCGCGGTGATGAAGTCGGCCGTGCCCGCCACTTTGAAGTCCATGTCCCCGAAGGCGTCCTCTGCCCCGAGGATGTCGGTCAACGTCGTGTATTTACCCTCGGCGTAGACGAGGCCCATGGCGATCCCGGCCACCGCCGCCTTGATCGGCACGCCGGCGTCCATCAAGGAGAGGCTCGACCCGCACACGGAGGCCATGGACGTCGACCCGTTCGAGGCGAGGCAGTCGGAGACCAGGCGCAGGGTGTAGGGGAACTCGGCGTCGGTGGGAACGACCGGCAGCAGCGCCCGCTCGGCCAGGAGGCCGTGACCGATCTCCCGGCGCTTGGGCCCGCGCATGAAGCCGGTCTCCCCGGTGGCGAAGGGCGGCATGTTGTAGTGGTGCATGTACCGCTTGCTCTCGTCGATGCCGATGGTGTCGAGCATCTGTTCCATGCGCGGCATGCCCAGCGTGGTGACGGTGAGGACCTGCGTCTCCCCCCGCTCGAACAGCGCCGATCCGTGGGCGGTGGGGATGATGCCGACCTCGGCCGACAGAGGCCGGATGTCCTCGGGGCCCCGACCGTCGATGCGGATCCCCTCCTCCACGATCCGCCGGCGCACCAGGGTCTTCTGCAGGGATCGGACGGCGGCCTTGATCTCCTTCTCCCGGCCCTCGAACTCGGGGGCCAGCTGCTCGAGGAGGGTGCTCGTTGCGTCCTCAGTGGCCTGGTTGCGCTCGGTCTTGTCGGCGATGGTGCTCGCCTTGGCGATCGGGTCGGTGCCGATCGCCTGCACCCGTTCCCAGACGTCGTCCCCGTAGTCAACCGCCCGCTCGAAGGGGATCCCTTCGCGCTTGCCAGCCTTGGCCACCAACTCGTTCTGGAGGTCGATCGACTCCTTGATCAAGGGCTTAGCCGCCTCGAGCCCGGCGGCCACGACCTCCTCGCTGACCTTGGGGGCGCCCTCCTGGTAATACCGCCAGGCCTCCTCGGTGCCTCCCGCCTCCACCATCATGATGGCGATGTCCCCGTCGGGCAGAGCCCGTCCGGCGACCACCAGTTCGAAGGTCGAGGCATCGCCCTCCTGGTAGGTGGCGTGGGGGATCCAGGTGCCGTCCTTCCCGTAGGCCATGCGCACCGCGCCCACCGGGCCATCGAACGGAATTCCCGACATCATCAGTGCGGCGGACGCGGCGTTGATGGCGAGCACGTCATGGGGGTTCTCCTGGTCGGCCCCGAGGATCGTGCCCACGATGTGGACCTCGTTGCGGAAGCCCTCGGGGAACGAGGGGCGCAGCGGGCGGTCGATGAGCCGGCAGGTCAGGATGGCCTGATCGGTGGCCCGACCCTCCCGGCGGAAGAACGACCCGGGGATCTTCCCGGCGGCGTACATCCGCTCCTCGATGTCGACCGTGAGGGGGAAGAAGTCGACCCCCTCTCGGGGCGTCTTGCTGGCCGTGGCCGTGACCAGCACGACCGTGTTGCCAAGCTGTCCCACGACCGCGCCGTTGGCCAGGTGGGCCAGCTTGCCGGTCTCGAACGACAGCGTCTTGCCGGTCTCGCTGACGGGACCGGACACGGAAATAGCTTCCGCCATTCCTGCTCCTTCTGGTTGTGGCCGGCCGGCGGGGCCGGGCCGGCGGATCGGAGAGGCGACGGAGCCAGTTCCCAGTTGTCAGCCACCCGGTCGGCGCTCGTCCGAGGGGCTGGCGACTGGCAGCTGACATCTGCCGCCGCCGATCGATTTGGTTGTCAGATGCAAAACGAGCGGCCCAACGGGCCGCTCGTCCCTATCGGCGGAGGCCGAGGCGCGCGATGAGCTCTCGATACCGCTCGACGTCGTTCTTCTTGACGTAGTCGAGAAGGCGTCGCCGGCGGCCCACGAGCATCAGCAGGCCCCGCCGACCGTGATGGTCCTTCTTGTGAAACTTCAGGTGCTCGGTGAGGTGGTTGATGCGCTCGGTGAGGAGCGCGATCTGGACCTCGGGCGAGCCCGTGTCAGTCTCGTGCAGGCGGTAGTTGCTGATGGTCGCGTTCTTGTCGAGCAATCTCGTCCTCGCTCGGGGTTTCCTGCCGGGGGACGCGCCCTGACATCGCCGGGGCGCTGTCCAAATCCTACCAGGGGGCCGGACGGACCCCTACGCTCCCCCGGGTGTCCGACCGGCTGAGGGTGTCGCGGACCTGCGAGATCCCGCTCGACGAGCTGGAGTGGCGGTTCAGCGGTTCTGGCGGTCCCGGAGGCCAGCACGCCAACACGGCCAACACCCGCGTCGAGCTGCGCTTCGACGTGGCCTCCTCCCCCTCCCTTGGCCCCCGCCAGCGGGCCCGACTGCTCGAACGGGTGGGCCCGACGGTGCGGGTGGTGGTGGCCGACGAGCGGTCCCAGATGCGCAACCGACAGGTGGCGCTCGAGCGCTTGGCGGCCAAGCTGGCGGCCGGGCTCAAGGTGGAGCGGGCTCGGGTACCCACCAAGCCCTCCCGGGCCGTCCGAGAGGCCCGCCTTCAGGACAAGCGCCGCCGTTCCGAGACCAAGCGGGGGCGGGTCCGGCCAGATGCCGAGTGACGTCGTGTGACCCGCTACAGGCCGAGGCGGTCGAGGGAGCGGGGGCTGCGCTGCCAGTC
>JALZEC010000452.1 GCA_030862235.1 Actinomycetota bacterium
AGCGACGGGATCGGACGGCGCCGGCGGAGGCTGGGAGTTCCTCGCCCGTCCCCCGGCGCTCGTCCCGAGAACGGGCCAGTTCCAGCCGTCCTGCATTGAGCTCCCCCGGCGTCCCGAACCAGCACACCGGGACCATCCGGCAGCGTGCGTCCAACGCCACGACTTGGGCCCACTCGTCGGGGTCCTGGTGGTCAGCCCGGAGGCGGAGGAAGACCTGACGGGCGTGGAGCTCAGACGGGAACGCGGCCGCCAGAGAGCGGAGGCTGCCCGTCCTGCGCTCCAGCAGCGAGGCCAGCACGAGGTAGACGGGGGCCGCACCGAGCTCCTCCGGAGCGATACCCAGCTCGTCGAGGAACCGTGAGGCCGGGACCTCGATGGCGGGGATGTCGCGGTCTCGCCCGTGCCATCCCCCCAGCCGCACCATGCGGCGGGTCTTGACGTACTCGACGCGGACGCCCGCCGTCTCGTCGCCGCTCTCGATCGATCGTGCTCTTGCCATTGGCCGCCGTCCTAGGCAGGGACCGCGTGCACGGGCACCCGGTTCGTGGTCGGTGAATCAGTTCCCATCGGGATGGTGTGAACCCTTCCCAGCAGGGTCGCGAGAGCCTCGGCTTCCAGGCTCTCCTCAGTTGCGAGGGCGTCCGCCAGCGCGTTGACGACCGCACGATTCGCCCGCAGGATCCGGTGGGCGCGGTCCTGAGCCACGGCCAGGATCGCTTCCGCTTCCCCGTCCAGCTCGGCCCGCAGCTGCTCGGAGGCTCCAGGGAGGTCGGCGACCGGGTCAGCGCTGGAGCCGGCGAGGGAAGCGGGGCGGAGCCGTTCGCCCATGCCGCACTCCCACACCATGGCCCGGGCCAGCGCCGCCGCCCGTCGGAGATCGTCGTTGGCCCCGGTGGACGGCTCGCCGAAGGTGAGGACCTCGGCCTCGCGGCCGGCGAGGAGGGCGGTGATGCGGTCCTCCAGCTCGCCCCGGGTGGCCAGCACCCGGTCGTCCTCGGGCTCGTACCACGTCACGCCGCCGTGGCCCCGCCGGGCCACGATCGAGACCTTGGTGACGCTGCCCGCACCAGGAAGGGCGGCGGCGGCCACGGCGTGACCGGCCTCGTGGAAGGCGATGCGGCGGCGGTCGCTGGTGGTCAGCACCCGGCTGCGACGCTGCAGGCCGGCGACCACCCGCTCCACCGCCTCGGACAAGTCCTCAGCGCCGATCGCCTCGCGGCCGTCTCGCGTCGCTAACAGGGCGGCCTCGTTCACGACGTTCGCCAGCTCGGCACCAGAGAGACCGGCCGTCCGCTTCGCCACCGCCGACAGGTCGACCGTCTCGTCCAGGGGCTTGCCCTGGGCGTGAACGTTCAGAATGCCTTCCCGGCCCCGCAGGTCGGGGGGATCGACGGTGATACGCCGGTCGAAGCGGCCCGGGCGGAGAAGGGCAGGGTCGAGGATGTCGGCCCGGTTGGTGGCGGCCACGACGACCACGCCGCTGCGGGCGTCGAAGCCGTCCATCTCGACCAGCAACTGGTTGAGGGCCGACTCCCGCTCGTCCTGGCCGCCGATGCCGGCCGTTCGGGCCCGGCCCACAGCGTCGATCTCGTCGATGAAGACGATGGCGGGCGCGGCCGCCTTGGCCGTGGAGAACAGGTCTCGGATACGGGCGGCACCCACCCCGACGTACAACTCGACGAAGTCCGAGCCCGAGATCGAGAAGAAGGGAACGTTGGAGGCGCCGGCCAAGGCCCGGGCCAGCCGCGTCTTGCCGCATCCCGGGGGACCGTCGAGCAGCACGCCCTTGGGGACCGTGGCGCCGATGGCGGCGTACCGTTCGGGCGAGACGAGGAAGTCCTTCACCTCGGACAGCTCCTCGACCGCCTCGTCCACGCCGGCCAGGTCGGCGAAGGTGATCGTCTCGTCGTCGTGGGCGGCGCGCCGGGCACGGGCCCGGGAGAAGCCGCCGAGAGAGCCGCCCCGGGTGAGCAGCACGATGATGATCAGCCCGTCGAGCAGGATGAGTGCGGGAACCAAGACGCTCAACGGATCGATCAGGCTCTTATGCGCCTGACGCCGAACGGTGGTGGGAACCTTTGCCTGCTCAAGGGCGCCGGTCAAACGAGCGAAAAGCGTCTCATGACCACCGGCAAAATCCACCCAGTAGGTGCCACCGGAGTAGGCCCCGACGATGCGATCGTCGTCGGGAAGGATGGTGGCGTTGGAGACCTGACGTTGCTCGATGGCGCTGAGGAACTGGTCGAGGCGGAGTTCGTCGCCCGGCGAGGCGGGGCGGGCCCAGACCACGGCGACCAGCATGTACACCGCGATGAGGAAGGGAAGGGCGAGGAGGCAGAAGATCAGAGGTTGCCGCTCAGCGACGCGTTGACCAGAGCCGGTAGCTTGCCCATCGTTCCGCCGTCGAACCTGCATGGTTCCTCCTCGAGGACCTCATTTGGCCACAATCAGAGCGCAATTCCAAGGGTGATGCCTTGTATTTATCGGAGTGGTAGTGCCACATTCGAAGCAGTGGTGCTACCACCACCTCGTGCTTTGTCCGTCGGCCTCCTTGTTCGATAGGAGGTTCGAGGGCGCGCCGCTGATACGGGCCACGCCCAAGTGGGATCAGTCCGACGGGCAGCGGGCGGTCAGACCAGGACCCAGTCGGTGGCCACGGTCGCCCCCGATGCCGCACGGCAGTGGAGGCTGATGGGGCCGGGAGCGAGGTCGTCGGCGGTGAAACGGCCGAGGTCGTCGACCTCGACGGTGACCGCACCGCCGGCGTGGCGGACCTCGATCTGTCCCCGCTGGGCGGGGACGAGCTGACCGACGAGGCGGCGGCGCTCGCCTTCGGTGATCGCCTCCAGCTCGACGCTCAGGTTGGCCGGATCGGAGGCGAAGGAGAGGAAGCGGGCCGGGGTGCTGCTGCGGACGCCGGCCAGCGGCTGGTCGTCGAGCAGCGAGTCATAGGTCAGCTCGGCGAGCTCGGCGTCGATCGTCCGCCACATGAACGCGGCCTTGGCTGCGGCCAAGGCGTCGGTGGGGACGGGGTCGAGACGACCGGCGTCCCGCAGCTCGGCCAGCAGTTCGGCCTCGTCGTCGAGGGGCTCGTTCACGTGCTACCGGACCTCTGCTTCCGCCAGCCCGCCTCCCAGCCGGCGGCGCAGGTGCTCGAGACACCGGCCTCGGGTTGGGCCGATGCTGCCGATGGGCATGTCCAACGCCTCGCTGACCTCCTGGTAGGTGGGCGGCGGGTCGCTCATGAACAGCCGCAGCAGCCGCTGGCAGGGGGGAGAGAGGGCGCCCAACGCCTTCCACACCGCGGCCTGACGCTCGGAGGCGAGGACCGCGGCGTCGGGCGGCGGAGCCAACGGGTCGGCCATGTCCAGGTCGAGCTCGTCACTCGACGGGATCTGCCGGCCACCCTGGCGTAGGACACGGAGGCTCTCGTTGCGAGCGGTGGAAGCCAGCCAGGCTCCGACCCGATCGGGCTCGCGGATCCCGTCGAGGTGGGTCATCAGGCGCATCCAGGTCACCTGGAAGACGTCTTCGGCATCGGCTTTGCCCAGGCGATAGGCGCGAACGACCGCCCACACCCGGCTGCCCAGTCGGTCGACCATCGCTTCCCACGCGGAGGCGTCGCCCGCACGCACGCGGACGAGCAGATCGGCGTCTGTCTCCTCCGCCGCCACCAGGCCCATGCTAGGGGGAGTCGAACACGCAGTCTGGGACCGGCGGCCACTGGCACCTGCGTTCTCCTTGATCGACGTTCGTAAAGAGAGCGATCGACGGGGCCGCCTGATACAGGCTTTCTCCGCTTCTCGGCGCTGAGCTATCGACGGCTTCGCGGATCGAGTGCGTCCCGCAGGCCGTCGCCCAGCAGGTTCGAGCCCACGACCATGAGAAAGATGCAGGCCCCCGGGGCGACCATGAGAGAGGGGGCCGACCCGAGGTAGGCCCGAGCGTTGGTCAGCATGGCGCCCCACTCCGCCGTCGGAGGCTCCACACCCAGGCCGAGGAACGACAGGGTGGTGAGCGCCAGCAGCACGTGGCCGAGCTCGAGGGTGCTGAGCACGACCACCGGCCCGATCACGTTGGGAACGATGTGCCGGCCGAGCACCCGCCATTTGGGAACGCCGGCCGCCATTGCCGCCTCGACGTACGGCTTCTCCCGCTCGGCGAGGACCGCCGCCCGTACCACCCGGGCGTAGCTGGCCCACCACACCAGGACGACAGCCAGCAGGAGGTGGCGCATCCCGGGCCCGAGGATGGCGGTCACGGCCAGGGCCAGCAGCAGGGACGGGAAGGCGAGGAGGATGTCGACCGCCCGGCTGATGACCGTGTCGGTGAACCCGCCCACGTAGCCGGCCAGCGTGCCCAGGACGAGGCCGATGACCCCGATGATGGCGGCGGCAAGGAAGGTGGTGAACAGGGAAACCCGGGCGCCGTGGAGGACGCGGGAGAACACGTCCCGCCCCAGCTCGTCGGTGCCCAGGAGGTGTCCACGGCTCGGCCCGGCGAGCTTGTTCACCACATCGGCCTCATTCGGATCGTGCGTCGCCAGCCAGGGGGCGAGGAGGGCGGCGCCCACCAGGAGGACGACGACGCCCAGACCGGCCACGGCGGTCCGGTCCCGGAACAGCCGCGACCACGCCGGCCGGCGGACGGTGGACACGGGGACCGGGACGGTCAGGGTGTCGGTCGACGCAGCCAGATCGAGGCTCACCGCTCCCCCTCCAGGCCGAGGCGCACGCGGGGGTCGATCAGGACGTACGACAGGTCGACCAGCAGGTTGACGACGGCGAAGGCAAGGCCGGCATAGAGGACGACCCCTTGGATGACCGCGTAGTCCCGCTGGAGGATGGCCTGCACGGCGAGCGTGCCCATCCCTGGCCAGGCGAACACGGTCTCGATGACGACGGCACCGGCGATGAGACCGCCGAGGCTGGTGCCGAAGGCGGTGACCAGGGGGATGGACGCGGTGCGCAGGGCGTGCTTGCCCACCACGAGCCATCCGGCCAGGCCCTTGGCCCGCGCCGTTCGTACGTAGTCGTCGGTAAGCGTTTCCAGCAGCGCGGCACGGGTGAAGCGAGCGAGCAGGGCCGCCGGGATCAGGGCCAGGGTGACGCAGGGAAGCACCAGGTTGGCCCCCCCGCCCCGGCCGGCAACCGGCAGCAGCGAGTTCCGCACGGCGAACACGTCGACCAGGAGGAAGGCCAGCCAGAACGACGGGACCGAGGCGCCGGCCAGCGACGCGAACCGGAGCAGGTGGTCGGCCGGTCGGTTGTGGAAGACGGCGGCCACGATGCCCATGGGGATGGCCAAGAGCACGGCGAGGAGGGCGGCCAGGACGGTCAGCTGAAGGGTGGGCGGGATCCGCTGGCGCAGCTCGTCGTGAACCGGCCGGTCGGTCGATATGGACGTCCCCAGGTCGAACTGCCGGGCGTCGTTCACCCACGAGAGGTACTGCTGAACCAGGGGCTTGTCGAACCCGAGGGCGCGGCGTTCGGCCTCGAGCTCGGCCGGGGACGGGGATCGGCCCTCGATGCGGCGGAACCGCTCAGCGGCCGCGTCCCCCGGGGCCAGGTGGGCGACGGCGAACGCCAGCAGCGAGATACCCGCCACCGTGGGCACGATGAGCAACACGCGGCGGAGCGCGTACCGGCCCACGAGTGAGCTCCGTCAGCCCCGGAGGGCGCTCACTGGAGCGAGATGGTGTCCCACCGGGTGTGGATCGTGGCCGGATGGGCCAGGAACCCCTGGACGCTCCGCTTCATGCCGTAGAGGCGAGGGATGCCGGCC
>JALZEC010000460.1 GCA_030862235.1 Actinomycetota bacterium
CCGGTCAGGAACAGGGCGAGGTCGCCCAGCCGCCGGTAGACACCCGGCCGTTCCTCGTCCGGTACGACCTCGAGTAGCGACGCCAGGCGGACAGGATCGAGCTCGCTGAACCGGCGACGACGCCACCCGCGTCGCGTGTGGACCCAGGTGCTCCCGCTCGCAACGCGGGTGTACGACGCCAGCAGTTCCGTCAGGAACAGGCGACGGTCGGATGCGGAGAGAAAGTCGCGAAGGTCCTCGCTCCCCAGCACCGGGAGACGCTGGCGGGGCCCGACCCACTCGTCGACATGGCGCGCGCTCCGGAGCTCGGTCCAGCCGCGGTGCACGATCAGAGCGAACGTCAGGAAGGGCGACGTCGCCACCAAAGCGTCGTCGTCGGACCGACCGAATACCGCGTCAAAGGTGGCGGGATGGGCGAGTACCTGGGCGAGCGCCGCTGGGTCGTCCCGCACGGCAGATGCGGCCACGCCGGCGCGCCCAGCCAGGGGACCGAGGAGGTCCAGGTCGCGCTCGCTCAGGTGGTCAAACCAGCCGCGGGCGGTTCCCAGATCGCTGTTCACGCCGCTTCTCACTAACCATGGCCGGCGGCGCTTGATTCCACCGCCGGCCCCAGGCGCGACGGACGGTCGACCGCCGAGCTACCCAGTCGCGGTTACGCCCGCGCTCATGGTGGCGGTCACGGCGGCGAAGGCGTTGACGAACCCCGCCCCGACCTCGTGCGGGGAATATCCGGCCATGGGAGTGGCCGTCGATTGCAGGGCCAACTTGACCTGATCGGGGGTAAGGGTGGGATTGGCCTCGAGCATCAGGGCGACGACCCCCGAGACGTGGGGCGCGGCCATGCTCGTTCCACTCATCGTGGTGTAGCGAACGGCATCGGTCCCCAGCTCGGCGTCCTGCGGCGCGGCCAACGTGGTGATCACGCCGGTGACCGCCCGGGCGGCGACGATGTCGACGCCAGGAGCGGTGATCGTCGGCTGGTAGAGCGGGTCGCCGGGTATGCCCCGCGAGGAGAAGTCCGCCAGAGTGGCGCCGTCCTTGGCCCCGGCGGCCACGCCGATGACCCACGGCGCCACCGAGTACGGGTTCAGGGTGTCCTCCCCGGGTCCCTCATTGCCGGCGGAGAAGACCACCACCATGCCCCGATCGTGAAGCGTCTTGGTGGCGATGTTGACGGGGTCGCTGGCATCGAAGCCGCCCGTCGTACCCCAGGAGTTGGAAACCACGTCGATGCCGTAGCGGGCCTGGTTCTGCAGGATCCAGTCGAACGAGGCCAGGGCGTGGAGGATGGTGGTGACCTCGCCGGCGCCGATGCCCACGAGGCGGGCGCCCGGAGCGACGCCCGTATACCTCCCCCCTGATGCCGAGCCCAGGCCTGCCGCGGTCGATGCCGCGTGGGTACCGTGGCCGCTGGTCGTGTCGGTCGATGCCAAGTTCTCCAGGACGAGTGGCTCGGCGAGCCCGAGCGGATCGCTGGCGACCTTGACGTTCTGGACGACCTTGGAAGGGTGGGGTAGGTCGGGGTGCAGGCCGTCCACGCCGGTGTCGACCACCGCCACCGTGGTCCCTCGCCCGGTGTAGCCGTGGGCGGTCCAGACGTCGCGGGCGCCGATGAGAGTGACGCTCTCGTCAAGGAAGTACCGGAGCCGGCGGTTCTGGTGAAGCGACACCAGATTGGGCAGTGGAAGGGACGCCACCGCCAGGAGCTGCGAGCGCGTGCCCCGGAGCCCCGCCATCGGGAGCACCTTCAACGGCAGGACCCGCGCGCCGGTCGCACGGATTCGGGTGAGGTCCGATGGCGTCGGTGGCGTGGCGAACGTGGCGATGGCGTCGACCCGCTCGAAGGGCGATGCAGTGGCGAGCACCTGCGACAGTCCGAGGTCGAGGGTGGCCCCGGCCGATGTTGGGACACCCGTGCCTGTGGCCAGCACCACGAGCACCGTGACCAGCCCGCCGAACCTCAGGGCCCGCCGTGAGATGGTCGGTGGCTTGCGAGGACACCGCCGGGGTGTGGGAATGCCCGTCTGAGCCGCCGTCCTCCGTCGCATTGCCCCTCCTCGTCCCCCTAACTGACGGACCCCTTACCCTGACTCCTGGCCGGCGGAACCGCAAGGTCTTCCTCCCGCGTCATTGACCGAAGGCCGTGCACGCGTGGCACAACAGTGGGACCGGTCCACTCGCGGCTCACGTCGTTCGTCGGGGATAGCCTCGACGGGTCGTGGTGCGGCGAGGCTCGTCCCTGGGT
>JALZEC010000025.1 GCA_030862235.1 Actinomycetota bacterium
GAAGCCGTCGCGCTGGCCCGCACGGCCCGCCCCGACATCGTCCTGATGGACGTCCGAATGCCCGGCGTCGACGGGATCGAGGCCACCCGCCGCATCGTGGGCGACCCCGACCTGAAGGACGTCAAGGTGGTCGTCCTCACCACCTACGAGGTGGACGAGTATGTCTTCCAGGCGCTGCGAGCCGGCGCCAGCGGTTTCCTCACCAAGGACGTCGAACCCGACGACCTGCGGGCCGCCGTACGGACGGTCGCCGAGGGGAACGCCCTCCTCACACCCTCGGTGACGCGCCGGGTCGTCAACGCCTTCGCGGCCACGCCCCAGGCCGCGCCCGACCGGTCACGACTTGCCGTCCTCTCAGAGCGTGAGCGGGACGTGCTCGCCCTCGTCGGCCAAGGACTCTCCAACCAGGAGATCGCAGAACGTCTGTACATGAGCCCGCTCACGGCCAAGACCCACGTGAGCCGCATCATGCAGAAGCTGGGCGTGCGGGACCGGGCCCAGCTCGTCGTGGTCGCCTTCCAGACCGGCCTGGCCAGCGTCTGACCCCGTGCCGCTACAGCGGCGGGAGTAACGCGACCACCTCCTCCGGGCAGACGACGTCTCAATCGTCCGTCCGTACCGTCAAACCATGCCCGCAAGGAACTTGAACCCGTAGAGGCTGTCCGATGAATCGCCGCCGACTGATCCTCGCGACCCTCGCCGTCCTCTCCCTGTTCTCGCTCGCCGCCTGCGGCGGAGCGGACGACCGGCAACGCATCGCCGCTCCGTCCACCGGAACCGCCGCCGCCACCGTCGTCATCGACGGCATGGCCTTCTCCCCGGAGGGTGTCGAGATCGCTGTCGGTGAGAGCGTGGTCTGGACATTCAAGGACGACACCACCCACGACGTCGCCTTCGACGACGGCCCCACCAGCCCCAAGCAGAGGTCCGGGACGTGGCAGCGGACGTTCGACCAGCCCGGTTCTTACGAGTACGTCTGCACGCTGCACCCCAACATGCGCGGGACGGTCGTCGTCCGCTGACCGTCAGGCGACCATGGCCGGGGAAGAGCAGCGGCCGCCTGTGCATCCCAGGGCGTCGCGATTGCTCCCGGGCCCGGGGTGGCGGCCAACGACGACCAGCCTCGAGGCGTCAAGAACGGCGAGCGAACCCGTGATCACCGTGAAGATGTTCCGGTGCACGGGATGTCACTCGTGCGTGCTCCCGAACCTTCTCGCCGAAGGCGTCGAAAATCCTCTGTTGCGCCGGTTGGTCAGCTGCGTTCTCCTCCGGGTGCCACTGGACCGCCACGAGCCACGCCTCTCCCCGCTGCAACTCGAGAGCCTCGACAAGCCCATCGTGGCTCCAGGCCACCGGGACCAGGCCCGACCCGATCCGCGCGACGGCCTGGTGATGGTGCGAGGAGCAGTTGGGCAGGCGCCTGGCACCGAGGGCCGTGCCAAGACGGCTGCCTTCCGCGATGCTCACCTCGTGCAGGACCGACAGGCCCACCGTTGGGTCGCCGTGGCCGGCGTGCCCCTCCATTTCCGGCAGGTGCTGGTGAAGCGTTCCGCCGTAGGCGACGTTGACCACGTGCATGCCCCGACAGAGGGCCAGGATGGGCAACCCGAGACGCTGCGCGGCGGGCACAAGGGCGAACTCGAGGTCGTCACGGTCGGCGTCCACGCCGTAGGTCGCAGGGTGGGGGTCGGTGCCGTACCGGCTCGGGTCGACGTCGCCTCCGCCGGCGAGGAACAAGCCGGCGAACGGCGTCAAGAGCTCCTCGGCATCATCAGGGCCGGGACCGGGGAGGAGCACGGGCCACAATCCCGCACGCCGCAGGGCAAGCAGGTACTTGTCGGGAATGGCGAAGCTGCCCGACGCCCAGCGGGCTACCCGACCCGGGGCGAGGTGGTACGTCGGGACAGCGACGAACACCGTGGGCCGCCTGGGGTCAGACCATGGGCGAGTTGCCGAGCACCCCCCGACGTTACCGATGTCGCGGCGAGGAGCACGGATCGGACCCTGGGTCTCCATGGCCGCCTGAGGGTAGGAAGCTGTGACATGTCCGACCAAGACGAGTTCACCATCGGCGTGGAGGAGGAATTCCTCCTCGTCGATCCCGAGAGTCGCCGGCTCCGTCCTTGGGCTGAGGAGGTCGTTCCCGACGCCGAGGAGGCCGTGGACGAAAAGGAGCAGGTGGACCAGGAGTTCAAGCTCTCACAGGTCGAGACGGGTACGCCTGTGTGCCACTCCCTGGAGGAACTGAGCGACGAGATTGTCCGCCTGCGTCGCAGGGTCATGGCGGCCGCCGAGCGGGCTGGAGCTCGCATCGCGGCGGCAGGAACCCATCCCTTCTCCCACTGGCAGGAGGAAGGGAGCGAGGTGACGCCCAAGGAGTCCTACGTGGGACTGGAACGGGAGTACCAGCGCCTAGCCCGCGAGAAGATCATCTGCGGCTGTCACGTCCACATCGGCATCTCCGACCCCGAGGCCGCCATCCAGGTCCTCAACCGCGTGCGGCCGTGGCTGCCCACCATCCTGGCCTTGTCGGTCAACTCGCCGTTCTGGCTGGGGGAGGACACCGGCTATGGCAGCTTCCGGACCGAAATCTGGCGGCGGTGGCCCACCGCGGGGACACCGGACCCGTTTGCGTCTCGGGCCGAGTTCGATCGACTGGTCGAGGTCCTGTTGCAGACGGGCAGCATTGACGACCCCGCCCGCATCCATTGGGACGTACGTCCGTCGCCGAGCTTTCCGACCCTCGAGTTCCGCGTCACCGACGTCTGTTTGACAGTGGACGATGTCGTCACCGTGGCCGCCCTGGTGAGGGCTCTGGTGCGGACATGTCACGCCGATGCCCTGAAGGACGAGGCCGCGCCGCTTCCCCGCGCCGAGCTCATGCGGTTGGCGACGTGGCGGGGGGCGCGCTACGGGCTGGAGGACGATTTGGTCGACGTCCTGGGGGAACGCTCCCTTCCTGCTCCGGACCTGCTCCACGTGCTCCTCGACTTCGTCCGGCCTGTCCTCGAAGACCATGACGAATGGGATGTCGTCTCCGGCCTGGTCGAGCGGGTAGTCGAGGACGGCACGGGCGCGGCCCGGCAGCGACGAGCGTTCGAGCGCGCTGGCCGGCTGGAGGACGTTGTCGACCTCGCGGTTGAGGCTGCAACAGCCCGGCCCGGCGCCTGAGGTCCGGAGGCGACGACCACGGAGCAAGCGTCTTTCGCGGATTCCCCTTGACTTCAAGTGCACTTTAGCTCTTAAGGTGACCATCGGCCGGGTTCCCGAGCCGGCCCTGGGCCAAGAGGTCTGCATCGGTGAGCACATCTGCCGTGGATTCCACGTAGATCAGCACGGGCCGATGCTTTGAGCAGTGCTGGAACAAGCACGTCGAAAGGAAATGGGCTGAGGACAATGAGAAATTGCGCCAGACTCGGCTGCTAGCGATGAGTCTCTGGCATTCAGCTCGTCTGACTGAACGAGACGCCGCGCACGGAAGGAGTCTGATGTCATCGCCCACCCCCCTCGCGATCGAGGCGACCGGCCTCGTCAAGTCGTTCGGCGACGTCCGCGCCGTCGACGGCGTGGACTTGGCCGTACGACGGGGATCCGTCTATGGCATGCTCGGGCCGAACGGCGCGGGCAAGACCACGATCATTCGAATGCTAGCGACCCTGATTCGCCCCGATGGCGGTAGCGCGACCGTGCTCGGGCACGACATCGTCGAGGAGGCTGACGCGGTACGCGCCGCCATCAGCCTCACCGGACAGCTCGCCTCCGTGGATGAGGATCTCACCGGCCGAGAAAACCTGATCCTCATCGGACGCCTGCTCGGTTTGACGCGCCGGGCGGCCAAGGACCGGGCCGCCGAGCTGCTCGAGGCCTTCGGGCTCTCGGCCGCGGCGGGAAGGCTGGTGAAGCACTACTCGGGCGGGATGCGGCGCAGACTCGACATCGCCGCCAGCATCGTGGTCACGCCCAACCTTATGTTCCTCGACGAGCCCACAACAGGACTCGATCCTCGCTCCCGCAACCAGGTGTGGGACATCATCAGAGCGTTCGTGCAGGAGGGGACGACGATCCTGCTCTGCACCCAGTACTTGGAAGAGGCTGACCAGCTCGCGGACGGCATTGCGGTGATCGACCACGGAAGGGTGATCGCCGAGGGAACGCCGGGCCAGCTCAAGGCATCCGTTGGATCAGGCTCGCTGCGGGTTCGGCTGGTCGACCCCAGCCAGCGGTCCGAGGCCGAGCGGCTCCTGAGCCGGGAGCTCGGGGCCGTCACCCTGGAGGCCGACCCCGCCACGATCTCGGCCTCCTGCGACGACGCCGCCCGTGCCGCGCTCGCAGTCGCCGAGCTGGCTCGGGGTGGCCTCGGCATCCAAGGATTCTCGCTGGGTCAGCCCACGCTCGACGAG
Source organism: Actinomycetota bacterium (assembly GCA_030862235.1). Lineage (GTDB taxonomy): Bacteria > Actinomycetota > Acidimicrobiia > Acidimicrobiales > AC-14 > JALZEC01. Next base: position 4,401 of record JALZEC010000025.1, read on the forward strand.
GTCTTCCTCGCCATCACCGGGCATCCCACGGGCGAGGTCCCCACCGAACAGCGGGATGACGTCGCGGAGGAGGAGACCGCATTATGAGCGCGAGCAAGACCACCAAGGTGAACGGCGAGACGACCGCCAACGAGGCCGCTGTCCGCCGTGCGATCTCATCAACCGTCCGCCCGTCGAAGCCAAGCCCGCCGTCGGCGGCACTCACGTTCGCCTGGCGCGGCATGCTCAAGGTCAAGCACGTGCCCGAGCAGCTGCTCGACGTAACGATCACCCCGGTGATGTTCGTCCTGATGTTCACGTACATCTTCGGTGGAGCAGTCGCCGGTTCGACAGCCGAGTACCGCGACTACCTCCTTCCCGGGATTTTGGTGATGTCGGTGCTGTTCACGACGGTCTATTCCGGCATCGCCCTGAACACCGACCTCACCAAGGGAGTCGTCGACCGGTTCCGTTCGTTGCCGATTTGGAGGCCCGCCCCACTTCTGGGATCGATGATCGGCGACACCGTGCGCTACCTGGCCAACGGCACCGTGATCATCCTGCTCGGCCTGGCCCTCGGCTTCCGTCCCGGCGCTGGCGTTGGAGGGGTCCTCTCGGCGCTGGCACTGGTGGTGCTGTTCGCGTTCGGGCTCTCGTGGGTGTTCACCACCCTGGGCCTCGTGATGCGGTCGCCGAGCGCAGTGATGAACACCGGCTTCATGGCAATCTTTCCTCTTACCTTCCTCTCCAACGTCTTCGTCGATCCCGAGACTCTCCCGGGGCCACTGGAGGCCTTCGTCGACGTCAATCCGATCTCGATTCTCGCCAACGCCTCGCGAGGGCTGATGGAGGGCAAAGCCGATGGTGGCGACATCGCCATCGTGCTGTCGGTTGCCGCGGTGCTCACGGCCGTGTTCGCGCCACTCACGACGCGCCTGTACCGCCGGAAGTAAGCCCGCAAATCGGGGCGGTCGAGCGGTACCCCTGATCACCCGCGACGGAGTTCCCGAGCGACGAGGCGAGCGAGGGCCTGGTGGCCCGCCGCGTTCGGGTGGAACGAGGACGTGAGGTCACCCTCGGCGACGCCGTGCACCCACGGCTGGCGGCTGCACGCTTCGTGGCCCTCGAAGTGTCCGGCGGCGTCGACGAACCGCCCTCCCGCCGCCTCGGCACTCTCACGCAGGGCGGCATCGAGGGCGTCACCCTTCTTGCGCAGCCACTCCGCCTCCTCAGCGGTGATCCGGGCGGCAGCCCCCAATCTCGCGCACCGGTCGAGCTCCGCGTCCTGGTGGTCAACGATCAGGCGCGGGTACCCGACAACGAGGAGTCGTGCCTTCGGCAGGCGGCGCCTGATCTCGCCGTGGATGAGGTCGAGCCTTTGCCGCAACCCGGCGATGCGCCCGTTGATCTCACCCTCCAGACGGGAGCAGGATTCGGTAGTGGTGAGGCAGACACCGACCACGCGAGCAAATCCGATGTCGTTACCTCCGATGGTGAGCGTGACCACGTCGGTGTCGGCCGCAAGCCAGTCGAGCTGGCGGCCCTCACCCGGATGTTGAGCGCGCTCGAGTATGTCCTCAGTCGCGGCGCCGCTGCAGGCCCGCAGCGAGGGCAGCAGGTCCGCCTGTTCCGCGAGGAGGCTCGGGTATGCGCTCGGGCTGCGCTGGCAGGGCCCGGAGGCATCGGGAAGGCCCGCTCCCGACGGGACGGAGTCGCCGAGCGACACGTACCGCAGCAGCTCGTTGCCGCCACCGGGTCGGTCGCACGCCGCCGCACCCGAGGACACGACGAGTGCGACCGCCAACAGCATCCGCATGCCGGGGCGCGTCAGCACCGGCAGATTGTTGACGACCGGGAGGCAGCATGGACAGGACGCTGATGAGGATGGCCGCGCTGCTCGCCGTCGTCGCGCTCTCCCTCATCGGGTGTGGCGACGATGACGACGACGGTGCCACCGCGGCGGAGAAGGCCGCGTTCATCGCTCGGGGCGAGGAGCTGTGCCGCGACTTCAAGGCTCAACTGGACGCCATCTTCGTCGACTTCGCCCCTACGCTGCCGAAACGGGCCGAGGCCTACAGCCAGGTCGTCCCGCTCGGGCGAAGCTTCGCTGATCGGTTCGCGGCGCTCGAACCACCGGAGGACGACCGGGCGAGGATCGACGCCAGCCTCGCCGACTACCGGCGGGGCCTGGACCAGCTCGACGAGGGGGTCCGCGCCGCCCAGGCGGGCGATCTCAGCCGCTCCACCGGCGCCTTCGGCGCCGCCTTCCAGTCGTTCGCCCGCAGCGACGACGTCCTCCGCTCGTACGGGTTCACGGTATGCGCCGAAGCCAAGACGACCCGAGGAGTCGGAGGCCTCTCCGAGGCCGAGCGGGCCGCGCTGCGCGAGGACAAGCGGGCCTACATCGCCCAGGCCGACGCCATCTGCCAGGACGGGAACCAGCGACTCAGGCCATCGGAGGATCAGGCCTTCTCACGCGGGATCCCCGACCTCGCTACATGGCGGACGTTCCTCACCTCGGCCATCCCGATCTTCGAGGACGTGCTGAGCCGATGGCGCGCCCTGACGCCACCGGCAGGAGACGCCGCAACGATCTCCGCCATGCTCGACGACTTCAGGCGCGCCCTCGATGCCGCCCGCCGCGCGCTCGAGGCGGCTCAATCCGACGACCAACGCGGGTTCGACTCGTTCCTCGAGGAGGCGACGACCCTGGCCAAGAGGGGCGACGACCAGTCCAAGCAGTACGGATTCCGCAACTGCCGGGAGGGCTGAGCGGGCGCGGGCATGATGAGGCGATGGCTAGGACGCAGGTTGCCGTCATTGGTGCAGGGAACGTCGGTTGTGCGTTGGCTGCTGATCTGACCCTCCGCGGAATCGACGTCCGCCTGTGTAATCGCTCCGAAGCGCGGCTCGAGGAGATTCATCGTTCGGGCGGGATCACCCTCACCGGGGTGGTGGATCGTAGGTTTGAGGGCGCTGCCCGAATTCGGGCGTGGGCAAGTCTGCAGCCCTTCTGGGTATGCCGGTCGTTCCGTCCCGGCCCGCCTTCCGAACTGACCCTCGCCCTCCGAACTGGTACAACCCTGTCGTGCAGACCCTGCTCTGCCCCGTCCTTATCGATCGGGACCAAGCCCTCGCCGATATCAATGAAGCCCTCGCTCGGGCCAGGCGTGGGGAGGGCGCCGTGCTGTTCCTCCTGGGCGAGGCGGGGACGGGAAAGTCGCGGCTCGCGGCCGAGGTGTCCGCCGCCGCCCAGCGAGCCAACGTCGCCGTCCTTCGGGGGCGGGCCGTCCAGCGCTCGGCACCACCGCCGTACCGCCCGCTGGCCGAGGCGCTGCACGGGTGGGATGGGGGCGGCCCCGTCAGCACCTTGCTACGGCAGCTCCGCTCGGACCCTCGCCAAGAGGCGGGCGAGGCCAGCGAACTGGCCGTGGCCGAGGCGGTGGCCCGCAGCCTGAGCAGTACTGGCCGGTCGGGCGGCGTCCTGCTGGTCCTCGAGGACCTGCATTGGGCCGATCCCGAGACGCTGGCGGTGGTGGAGTACCTGGCCGACCACCTTGCCGGAGAGCCGGCCATCGTGCTCGGCACTGTCCGGGTGGGCGAGTCGAGCGCAGCCGAGCGCCTGGCCCGCTTGCTGCGCGAGCGGCGGGCGGCAGGCGTCGTGACCCTGTCCCGGCTGACCCCCGAGGCGACCGACCGCATGCTCGCCGCCTGCTTGGGCACGGGTGCCGTGCCCGAGGCCGTCCGCCGCTTCATCGACGAGCACGCCGAGGGCGTTCCGCTCTTCGTCGAGGAGCTCCTCACCGGCTTGGTCGACTCCGGCGCGCTGGTGCGGACGGCCGAGGGCTGGCAGGTGAGCGGTCGGCTCACGCCCGTGTTGCCGCTGACCTACGTCGAGCTCGTCCGCCGCCGGCTCCATGGCTTGGAGGCGGCCGACCAGGAAGTGATTCTGGCCGCATCCGTGCTGGGACGGCGCTTCAACTGGACACTGCTCTCCGCGATGACCGGTCATGACGAGCGCTCGCTGCTCGGGGCGTTGCGGCGAGCCACGGTCGCCTCACTCGTGCAGCCGGACGACGGCGCGGCCGGGACGTTCCGGTTTCGCCACGCCCTCACCCGAGACGCAGTGCTGAGCGAGCTCCTCCCTCCGGAGCAGGCGACTGTGGCGGCCCGGGCCCTGGACGCCGTTGAGGCGCACGCGGCCGACCCCGGGGGCGACGACGCCGATCTGGCCGCGGAGCTGGCCGAGCGGGCCGGCGACCGGCCACGGGCCGTGAC